>NZ_RZTJ01000040.1:0-19156 GCF_003997065.1 Mesorhizobium sp. M6A.T.Ce.TU.016.01.1.1
GCTGCCGAATGGGGCGAGCCGCCGCCCGCCGTTTCCGGCATGACCGGCTTCAGCACGCGCTCGCGCACCAGATGCCGCGTCACCTCGCTATCGGCCTTGTTGAGATACCAGTCGGTCAGCCGGCGGATTTCGGCGCGCCCCATCGGATCCTCGGCGAACAGCCGCTTGTCGCGCTTGAGCACGCCGCGCGTCTCGTCGAGATATTCGCCGATGACCATGGCGCCGACGATCGGCACGTCGCCTTCGGCGAGCAGGATCGGCAGCGTGCCGGCCGGGTTCAGCGCCAGGAACTCCTTGCGCCGCGTCCACGGCTTTTCCTCGATCAGCGCCAGCTCCTCGCCATATTCGCCGAAAGCGAGGCGCACGAACCGGCAGGAGGCGAACATCGGGTGGTGGAAAAGCGTCAGCATGGTCCCGCGATAATAGAGCGCACTGGCAAATCGCCGGCTGCGCCGGTAAGTCTTAGCCGCCCCGATTCAAAGGGCTGTCAGGGTGCTGCGACCTATAGGAGGAGTTCCGCGCCATGACAAGCAAGCCCTTTCGCAAGCCGTTCTTCAAGCTCTCACTCGAACGCCGAGGTTGCCATGGAAAGCCAGACCATCGTCGAAGCGCTGCTGCTCGGCATGATCGAGGGCATGACCGAATTCATTCCGGTCTCGTCGACCGGCCATATCCTGCTTGCCGGCCATTTTCTCGGCTTCCACTCGACCGGCAAGGCCTTCGAGATCCTGATCCAGCTCGGCGCAATACTGGCGATCCTCAGCGTCTATTTCCATCGTCTGTGGCAGATGCTGGTCGATCTGCCGCGTGATCGGGTGACGCGGCATTTCGTCCTCGGCATCCTCGTCGCCTTCCTGCCGGCGGCCGTCATCGGTGCGCTGGCGCACGACTTCATCAAGACGGTGCTGTTTGAATCGCCGAGGCTGATCTGCATCATGCTGATCATCGGCGGCGTGGTCCTGCTGTGGGTGGATCGTCTCAAGCTGAAGCCGTTCTACCACGACGTCGAGCGGTTTCCGCTCAGGCTCTATCTGCAGATCGGACTGTTCCAATGCCTTTCGCTGATCCCCGGCACGTCGCGCTCCGGCTCGACGATCGTCGGCGCGCTGCTTCTGGGCGTCGACAAGCGGGCGGCTGCGGAATTCTCCTTCTTCCTCGCCATGCCGACGATGGTCGGCGCCTTCGCCTTCGACCTCTTCAAGAACCGCAATGTGCTGACCAGCGCCGATCTGCCCGTCATCGCCGCCGGTTTCATCGCGGCCTTCGTCGCGGCGCTGATCGTCGTGCGCTTCCTGCTCAACTACGTCTCGCGCCACGGCTATTCGCTGTTCGGCTGGTGGCGGGTGGTGATCGGCACCGTCGGGCTGGTTGCGCTGTTTATCTGGGGGTGAGGCGGCACAGTTAATTTATCGCCCCAGGCTCTATTTGCTCGTTGGCGTAGCAATGCCGTTGATGGTGGGGACGACCAACGTAGACCTGCCCCCGACCCATGCCGACCTCGCAGGATCGTTCTTGCCGCTTGCGTGCATTCCGTAGCCAAAATCGACTGCGTTCACCACTCTTCAGAACTTTTTCACGTCGATTTCATGACTTCGAACGACCCCTCGCGTTCTCTCTCACAAGCCGTCCCCACCAAGCCGTCCCCACACGGTTCGGGCGTCGAACTGAGGAGATAAAAGATGATCAACCGCATCTTGGGAATTCTCGTGATCGGCGCGGCGACCACCGCGTCCGCTGGTGATGGTCTGAGCCGTCACATTCTCGAACGGGCAGCAAGCTGCTGGCCTACGCAGACGGCGATGCGCGGAATCAGCTTCAGCGCCGATGTCCACGTCAGCTTCACGCGCGAGGGTCAAGTCAGTGCCATCGAAATCGTCGACGTTGCGCCACAGACCGAGACGTTCCAGGCCTTAGCCAAGGATTTCGCTGACGCATTGAAGCAGTGTGGCCCGTACGGTACCGAAGGCGTGAGCGAAATGGACCTCAATCTCTCATGGCCGCTGTAGGCGCGGCGAAGTTGCTGCTACTTCGTCACCGAGAATTCGTAACGCTTGAAGCGAGACAGAAGTATGTATTCGTTCCTGGCTCCAGATATGCCGCTCAGGTTGCGGAACACAGCGCCACAGCCCGTCAGTTTACGCGGATACGCGCTGCACAAGCTGTCGCCCTGCACCCACATCTGACCGGTCACGACCTCCTCACCAACTGTTCTGGTCACGCTGCTGTCTGCCGCAACCACAGCATGGTAGGCTAAGACATCGGGCAGAATCTGGCGTCCCGTTAGCTCGTGTCCGATTATGAGATTCCCGATGTCGACGCCGTTCATCCGTTCAGCGGATTCCGGCTCCATTCCGGCGGGAAGCTCAGAAACCCCCGCCTTCCTCAAGCCATCGAGCAGGCGAGCGATGTCCTCCGGCCGCTTGTAGACGAAGAACTGCTGCGCGATCAGCAAGTTGGGCTGCCCCTCTTGCATGTCCGACAGCACGCGTCGGAGCTGCCCTAGGGCCGAGGCCGCTTCCGGCAGGCGATCGAGATGCGCAAGCGCCGCGACAAGAACATGCAGGCCGTAGAACTTCGTCCACGGATTGGGGGAGCGGACATCGACCTGCTTAAGCTGCGCGACCGCCTCCTCGTAGCGGCCTTGGCCGAACGCCGCCAAGCCAGCCTGGTAGTGTCGCCACTCCGTCCATCCGGGATCGACGCGTAAGGCCGCATCGAGAAAGGTTCGCCCCTCGGCCGGCCTGCCGTTGAAGTTGAGGGCCTGGCTCAGCCCTTCGTAGGTCCAGGAATCGCTCGGGTCGAGCGCTATCGCCTTTTGCAGGGCAGCCACCGCCTCGTCGGACCTATGCTCTCGGACCAGAAGTTCGGAAATCAGCTGATAGTAACCTGGAGACGGATTTCCGGCAGCGATGGCCAGACTGCCGTAGAGCTCGTTGTCGATCTCGGTCCAACTGATCCCGAGAGCTTGCCTCCTTACCTCGTCGGCGTCCCAGTGGAGCCACGCCAATTCCGCGGCCGCCGCGCCGAAATCGGCGTCCAGCGCCAAGGCTTGGCGAAGGTAGCCCGATGCTTCCACCGTGCCCGATGGTGTATCCTTTCGTCGCGCCTCGATGGCGCGTCGAAACGCCTGGTAAGCTTCCGGGTCGTCAGTATCACCGGACACGGCGAGGTTTGCTTTTCCCGGGATGAGCTTCAGCTGCAGCGCGGCGATAATTTGACCGATCACCTGATCCTGGAGCTTGAACACGTCGGTGAATGGACCTTCGAACCGCTCGGCCCAGATCTGCCCAACCGTCGAGGCATCGACCAAATGCGCATTGATGCGCACCTCATCGCCGAGACGTCGAACGGAGCCCTCCAGCAGATAGCGGACGCCGAGCTCTTTCGCGATCTTCGCCGGTGGCAGACCGCTGTTGCGATACGCACGCGCGGCATTGCGCGAAACCACGAACAGGCCGGGAACGCGCGCCAGGTCTGTCGTCAGATCGTCCGCGAAACCGTTGGCAAGATAAGCCTGCTCCTCGACTTCGCTGAGATTTGCGAACGGCAGAACCGCGATCGACAGGGAGGTCGGCACTTCCGTTTCAAATGTGGGCCTCCAGATGAACACCGCGACTGCGGCAGCGATCGCCAGTACAGCGACTACAAACATCAGGCCGTGCCGGGCTTTAACTTCGCGCGGATCAGAAGAGGCAGTGCCGTAAATCTGCGGGTAGGAATCGTGCGGTATGCCGGGCGCTTCGGTTTCGGGGACAAAGCGATATCCCCGTCGCGCGACTGTCTTGAGCAGGCTCTGCTTCTCGTCGCCGATGGCTTTCCTGATTTCGCTGATGCACTGGGAAAGGCTGTTTTCCGTCACCGCGATGCCGGGCCAGACGGTGTCCAGGAGCTCTTCCTTGGTCACAACACGGTTGGCGTTGGCGACCAGATGCTTCAGCACCGCGAGCGATTGAGGCCTCAGCGGGACATCTTCACCATGCTCGCCGTGCAGGAGACCGGCGTCGAAATCGAACTCGACACCGTTTAGAACAAGGCTCGGCGGATTGACCAGGGTCAAAGCTGCTCTCGATCATCGTTCTGATCGTTCGGGCGGCATGTTGCTCGGCAGGCCGCCTTGACCTTGAGAATCGGCGCCTGTCGCCGAAAGTCAACTGGCGTTTGAAAGTCGGCATTATCTTCCCGGGAAGAAACCTTCGCGCTGCGATCGCAAAAGTCCGGAAATGGCGGAGTCTTCTCAGCTGCCGTAAAGATAATTCGGAAGCCAGAGCGCCATGCCGGGCCAGATATACATGAGGACCATGCAGAGGATGACGATCAGCATGTAGGGCATCATCCCGGCGAATATCTGGTTGAGCGTGACATGCGGGGGCGAAACGCCCTTGAGATAGTAGGCCGACATCGCGACCGGAGGTGACAGGAACGCCGCCTGCAGATTGACGAAAACGAGAACGCCCCAGAGAACCGGATCGATGTCGAAGTGCGTCAGCATCGGTAGGAAGATCGGCACGAAGATGATGATGATCTCGGTCCATTCGAGCGGCCAGCCGAGAATGAAGATGATCGCCTGCGACAGGATCATGAATTGCACGGGCGTCAGGTCGAGCGCGAGCACCCATTGCTCGAGAAGTGCCTGGCCGCCGAGGATCGCAAAAACGGCGGAGAACAGCGCCGAGCCGACAAAGAGCCAGCAAACCATGGCTGTGGTCTTGGCCGTCAGGAACACTGCTTCCTTGATGCGCTTCCAGTCGAGCGTTCGCGCCTGTAACGCCAGCAGAAAGGCACCAGCGGCGCCGACTGCCGCGGACTCGGTCGCCGTCGTGATTCCGAACAGGATGACGCCGAGCACGACGACAGTAAGTATGGCCAGCGGCATGACCGACGAGACCAGGAGCTTTACGACCTCGAGCCGTTCGGCAGTCATGTTCCGGTAGTAACGGACGAGCACGACTGCGGCGAGTGCCGCGATGATGCCGAAGGTGGCGTAGAAGCTGGTTGCCGGCCCTGCGTCCACTGCGGGTGCGCCGAGTTCCTCCACCGCCGGAGCGCCGAGCTGCTCCAATCCCTCTGGAGCTTCGACGTCGGCCGATGCCTGCGGATGGATGACGACATACCACCACACCAGCAGGAGGGTGAGTGCTGTCAAGGCGAGGGGCACCAGCGCAGCGCAGAAATTCTTGAACAGCTCCCAATATGTGAGGCGTCCGTTCTCCGTCTCGAGCGCCATCGCCCTGGACGGCGAGAACAAGGCGGAAAGAAGTCCAACAAGCATGTTGCGCGAGTAAACTGTCTGAAGGCTCCCCATCCACGCAGGCACCGGAACCTTTGTTTGATTCTCCGGCAAAGGCGGGGCGATCTTCGGACTGATTGTCGCCCAGCCAAGAATGTAGACGAGATAGAGGAAGGCGAGGAAAAAACCGGGGAACATCGCCGCAGCGTAGAGCTTCACGACGGACTGGCCTGCAACTGCCGCATAGACGATGATCATGACTGACGGCGGGATCAGGATGCCCAGCGTGCCGCCCGCGGTGATCACGCCGGAAGCGAGCTTCACATCGTATCCGGCACGCAGCATCGGATTGAAGGCAATCACCCCCATCAAAACCACAACAGCGCCGACAAGGCCACTGGCGATGCCCCAGAAGGTGCAGACAATGAGCGTAGCGATGGCCAGCGACGCTGGTACTCGTCGGAACGAAAGCTGGATGCTGTAGAACATCTTGTCGACCAGCGCCCCGCGTTCCATCACGTATCCCATGAGCACGAAAAGCGGGATGGAGATCAGGACGTCGTTGGTCATTGCCCCATAGGTGCGCTGGACCATCAGATCGAAGACGCGGTTGTCGATCCAGTGCTCCGCAGGGTTGTAGAACGCGTAGAACCCGAAGAACATGCCAAGGCCCATCAGCGTGAAGGCTGTCGGGAAACCCATGACTATGACGACCACGATGAGCATGAGCATCGTGAGTCCGAGGGCTGGATCGCTCAACTCTGCAGGTCTCCACCCATTCCGCGCTGGCGCGCTTGCTCGTCTATCTTTTGCGCGCGCTCGATCGCGGTCTTACGCGTCTCTTCATCCACATATTCGCTGAGCGCGAGCTGTTCCTCCACGACGTCGATCTCCGCAACGTCCTTGCGCCGGCTGGGCCATTGCCCGGCCCTGAGACAGACGATGCAGCGCACTATCTCGGCCACACCCTGGAGCATCACCAAGGCGCCGGCCAGCGGAATGACCGACTTGAAGTGGTAGATCGGCGGACCCTCCGCTGTCACGGTCGAATGCTCCCCGATCCGCCATGAAATCGCGGCATAGTCGTAGCCTGCATAGACGAGGGCCGCGATCCCCGGCAGGAAGAAAACCACATACAACAACAGATCGAGCGCGGCTTGGGTGCGGGGCCGCATCGAGCTGTATAGAAAGTCGCCGCGCACATGTGCATTCTGCGCCAGCGCATAGGCTCCGGCGAGCATGAACAGCGAGCCGTAGAACATGTTGCTGGCGTCGAATATCCACGCCGTGGGCATGTTCAGGATGTAGCGCTTGAAGACCTCGACGCAGACCAGCGTCATCAGCCCGATGATAAGCCACGCCGCGGCCTTGCCGACCCACGTGCTGATTGCATCGACTGTATTCAGGAAATGCTGGACGTTCATGCGCGCCCCCGGATGACGGGTACCTTGGTCAGAAGCATCACCGGGCCGCTGCCCGGTGATGCCCGAACTTTCGGGTCAGAACTCCTTCGCCACACCGCCCTGTCCGAAGTAGTGATCGAACGCCAGCCGCCGGCCGACGACGGTGTCCTGCTCCCACCGCGTTGCCCGCTCGGCAAAGGCGATCTGGGAGAGGATGATTTCCTTGAAAGCCGGGTTTTCCGCCGCCTTCTTCTTCACGACCTCGTCGTAGACCTCCAATTGTTTCTTGAGGATCGCCTCCGGCGTCTTGTAGAATTTGACCTTATCGGTCGTCTGCATCTCCACATAGTCTTTGGAATAGCGGTCGATCGCCTTCCAGTGCATGTCCTGCGAGGCCGCCTCGACCGCATTGGTGATGATGGCCTTCATCTGGTCAGGCAAGGCGTCGTATTTCGCCCTGTTGAACAAGATCTCGAACTGCTCGGCATTCTGGTGATAGCTTTGCAGCATGCAGATCTTGGAGACGTCCGGGAAGCCGAGGACCCGATCGGACGAGGCGTTGTTGAACTCGGCCGCGTCGATCAGGCCGCGATCCAGAGCCGCGACGATCTCGCCGGCCGGCAGCGCGTTGACTGCGGCACCGAGCGCGGTGAAGACGTCGATCGAGATGCCGACGGTGCGGAATTTCAGGCCCTGGAGATCCTCGGCCTTCGCCACCGGCTTCTTGAACCAGCCGAGCGGCTGTGTCGGCATCGGCCCGTAGAGGAACGAAACGACATTGGCGCCGATGGATTCGTAGAGCTTTGCGAGCAACTCCTTGCCGCCGCCGTATTTGTGCCAGGCGAGCAGCATATTGGCATCCATGGCGAAGCCCGGACCGGAACCCCACAGCGCCAGCGCCGACTGTTTGCCATAGTGATAGACGACCACGCCGTGGCCGCCGTCGAGCGTTCCTTGCGACACCGCGTCAAGCAGGCCGAAGGCCGGCACCACGGCGCCCGCCGGCAGCACCTCGATCTTCAGGTCGCCGCCGGTCATGTCGTTGACCTTCTTGGCGAAATCGAGCGCGAATTCGTGAAAGATATCCTTGGAAGGCCATGTGCTCTGCCAGCGCATGCTGACCGGCCCCTGTGCCTTGACGACGCTCGGCGCGGCAACGATCGCCGCAGCTGCCACGGCCGCCTCGCCAAGGAACTTGCGGCGCGACCTCATATTCTGGATACTTGCTTTGGTCATCGGTTCCTCCCGAAGGTGTCGGCTTTTCAAGCCCACGTTCGACAATACTACTCAAAGACGGCCCAGCAAAAATTGCAGCGCACGTCCCATTCGCCTAAACTAGTGCGGTTCTCTCTTAAGGACAGGGGCCGGTACTTTCCCAAGCAATGGGCGAATAGCAGTTACGCGCGCGACGGTAGCGCCCACACGTTCTTCCCGGCGATAAGTGTTGCGGCTACTGTTACATTCTGGCGCTGATCAATGAATCCTGAGCTAGTTTCGTCCGTAGAAGACATTCTCGACATGCACCGGCCAGCGCCACGGCAGCACCGCGACCATGTCGAAGCGCACCGACAATCGTCCATAGTCGGACTGGCGCGACAGCCAGAGGTCGGCAGCGCTTTCGATGCGGCGCTCCGATTCGTAGGCAATAGCCTCCATGGCTTCCATCAGCGTTCGGCGCGCCTTCACTTCGACGATCAACACCAGGTCGCCGCGCCGCGCGATCAGGTCAATCTCGCCGAACCGCGTGCGATGGCGGCGCGCCAGGATCCGGTAGCCCTTCACCATCAATGCCGCAGCCGCCAGCCACTCGCTGCGATGGCCGCGCCGATAGGCCTGCCGGCGGCTGGCGACCGGGCGTTCAGCCATCGCCGTCTTTCCCGATCTCCTTGAGCTCGAGCAGTCGCCGATAAAGCGCTTGCTTCTGGCCGCCGGTCATCTTGGCGGCTTCCGCCGCCGCCTTGGAGGCCGGCATCTCGGCGGCAAGCGAAAGCAGCAGCCGATCAATGTCTTCAGGCTCGTCGGCCGTTGCTTCCGACGGGCCGACGCAGATAACGATCTCGCCCTTCGGCGTGTCGGCCGCCTCATAGTGTTCGGCGAGCGACTGCAAGGTGCCGGTTCGCATTTCCTCGAAGGTCTTGGTCAGCTCGCGGCCGATCGCGGCCTTGCGGGCGCCGCCCAGCGCCTCGACCATGGCACTGAGCGTATCGGCCAGCCGGCGCGGCGATTCGAAGAAGATCAGCGTCGCCGGCACCGCTTTCAGCGCTTCCAGCCGCGTCAGCCGCTGTCCGGTCTTCACCGGCAGGAAGCCGGCAAACAGAAACGCGTCGGAGGGCAGGCCGGATGCCGTCAGCGCCGCGAGCGGCGCCGACGGGCCGGGGATCGGCACGACGCGAATGCCTTGGTCGAGCGCCTCGCCGACCAATCGATAGCCGGGATCGGAAATCAGCGGCGTGCCGGCGTCCGAGATCAGCGCCACGCTCTGCCCGGCCAGCAATGCCGCGATCAGTTTCGGCCCGGCCTCGCCGGCATTGTGCTCGTGATAGGCAGTGGTGCGGCGGCGGATGCCGTAGCGGTCGAGCAGCACGCGGCTGACCCGCGTGTCCTCGCAGGCGACGATGTCGGCGGCGGCGAGCGTTTCAAGCGCGCGTAATGTGATGTCGGCGAGGTTGCCGATCGGCGTCGCCACCAGGTAGAGCGCCGGCGCGAGCGGCCGGGCTGATATCTCGGTCTGGCCGATCACATAGCTGCGTTTTGCCAACTCGCCGGTCACCGGTGTCCCCTGTCAAGCTCTGACACTTGAATGCATCCGGCCCTGTTTGGCACGGCTCACGCCTGGTTGCAAAACCTGCGCCGAAGTGAAGCGGCCGCCATGCCTTCGCCACAGTACGGAACGAAACCATGCCCGGCGGATTTACCCCTGATCTCGGGAGGAGCAGGATGGACAGCCTCAAGATACAGGACGTTTTCGAACCCTACTATGCAGGGCGCAAGCGCTTTGCCGCGCGAAAGGACAAGAGCCAGCCTGCCAAAACCGGCGCCGGCTTGGCCAAAAGGCCGCGAAAGCCTCGTCCTTCAAAGGCAACCAATCTCGAAATCAAGCCTTCGACCGGCAGCACGATGGAGCACTGACCAGACGATGCCCAATCGCTTCGACATTTTCATCACCCGCCTTGAAACGAAAAGGTCCCGCAACGGAGCACCCTCACACCCCATAAGCGATCAAAACCGTGCCCGCCGCGACAAGGGCGACGCCAAATCGGCTCGCTCCGGTGAGGCGGACGCCGAGAAAGACCACGCCAAGCGCCGCCACAAGCACGACGCCTGACTACCGCAACCTCGCGATTGGCTGAGATGGCCCTTCGTCATCCTGGGGCGGAGCAAGGAGCGAAGCGACGCGGCGCAGACCCAGGATCCATGCTGTGACATCAGCCGAGGAACGGAGCGGCGCGGAATGAAAGCTGATCGGTAGCGCTCCTTCGCGCCCCCCTCTGCCCTGCCGGGCATCTCCCCCACAACAAGGGGGGAGATCGGCAGCTTAGGCGCTCCGCGCACTCCGGCAACGTTGGCGATTGGCCAAAGCCGAGATGACGGCCAATCTCCCCCCTCGTGGGGGAGATGTCCGGCAGGACAGAGGGGGCGCTGTCCCGCCGACATCAAAGGGTTCTGCACCTGCCTAGCAAAGCCTACCGCGCCAGATCCGCCACCACGGCGTCGAGCACGATCATGCCGGCTGGCGTGGCGCGCAGGCGGGCATTGCCGATCGGCGCCACCAGCCCTTCGCCCTGCAGCACCGACAGCCGCGCCGTCGAGAGGCCGCGGCCGGAAAACGCCTCGTAGCGCGAGAGGTCGATGCCCTCGGCCAGCCTCAGCCCCATTAGCAGGAATTCGTCGGCCTCTTCCGAGCGCGTCAGGATCTCGCCGCCGGTGATGCCATGGCCCTTGGCCTCGACCAGATTGGCCCAGGTCTCCGGCATTCTTTCGGCGATCGTCACCACGCGGCGGCCGTTTTCGACGAAGCGGCCATGCGCTCCGGGACCAACGCCGACGTATTCGCCATAGCGCCAATAGGTGAGATTGTGCCGGCTCTCGGCACCTAATCTGGCGTGGTTGGAAATCTCGTAGGCCGGCAGTCCATGCGCGGCGGTGATCTCTTGCGTCAGCGCATAGAGATCGGCGGCATGGTCGTTGTCGGGAATGGCAAATTTTCTGGCCGCATGCAGCGCGTGGAACGGCGTGCCTTCCTCGATGGTCAGCTGGTAGAGCGACAGATGGTCGGCGGCGTGGCCGATCGCCTGCTCGAGTTCCATTTGCCACGCTTCCGGTGTCTGGCCGGGCCGCGCGTAGATCAGGTCGAAGGACAGCCGTGGGAAGATCTCACGCGCCAAGCCGATCGCATGCAGTGCTTCATCGACATTGTGCAGCCGGCCGAGGAAGCGCAGATCCTTGTCGTTCAGCGCCTGCACGCCGAGCGACACCCGGTTGACGCCCGCCGCCCGGTAGCCGTGAAAGCGCTCGGCCTCGACCGAAGAGGGGTTGGCTTCCAGCGTCACCTCGATGCCGGCGGGCACCGTCCAGTTCTTCGCCACCGCGTCCAGCACCGTCGCGACGGTTTGCGGCTTCATCAGCGACGGCGTGCCGCCGCCGAGAAAAATGCTGGTCACCTCGCGCGGTCCGGTGCGGTCACGCATGGTCGCAAGCTCGGTCTCGAAGGCGTGCGCAAAACGCTCCTGGTCGACCGGCTGGTGGCGGACATGGCTGTTGAAGTCGCAATAGGGGCACTTGGCCGCGCAAAACGGCCAGTGGATGTAGACGCCGAAGCCGGGGCTGCGGTCGAGCAGCATGGTCATTTCACGGCCGATCGTGCCAAATCCAGTCTGGCTTGCGCGAACTTCTGGAAGGCACGGGCGCGGTGCGACAATGCCGTCGGCTGGCCGGGCTTCCAGCCATGTTTTTCCTCTGCGGTCATCTCGCCGAAGGTCTTTTCGAAACCATCCGGCACGAACACCGGGTCGTAGCCGAAACCGAGTTTGCCGCGCGGCGGCCATACCAGCGTGCCCTCGACCTCGCCGCGGAAATATTCGGCGGCGCCGTCGGGAAAGGCCAGGCAGATGACGGCGACGAAGCGGCCCTTGCGCTGAGCCGGCGCGACCGCGCCGATTTCCTGCAACGCCACTTCCGCTCGCTGCATCGCCATGCCGAAATCGCGGGAACCGTCCGGCGCCTCGGCCCAATTGGCGGTGTAAACGCCGGGCGCTCCGCCCAGCGCATCGACACACAGGCCGGAATCGTCCGACAATGCCGGCAGGCCTGTCGCCTTGGCGGCCGCGATGGCCTTGATATAGGCATTCTCCTCGAAGGTGGTTCCGGTCTCATCCGGCTCTGGCAGGCCGTATTCCCTGGCCGATTTCGCTTCTATGCCGAATGGCGCCATCAGATCGGCGAACTCCCGCAGCTTGCCGGCATTGTGGCTGGCGACGACGATCTTATGTCCATCAAGCGAATGCATCAGATGCCCCAGATCCTTGGTTCGGCGAATTCGATCGAATTGCCGGAGGGGTCGCGAATATAGATCGAGCGGCCGCCCTGCGGCCATTCGAACTCGCTTTCGATGGCGATTTTCTTCTGCTCGAGATGCGCCTTCCAGCGCACGATCTCGTCCGCGCTTGCGGCAAAGCAGAGATGGCCATCGCCGACAGTGCCGTGCGGCGGCACTTTCAGCCTGGCATCGGGCGCCGGCGGCACTTTGGTCGCCTCGGCGTTGAAGATGAGCAACACGCCGTCCCCGCACCGGAAGAAAAGATGCCTGCCGTCGACCTTGCCCAGCAGATCGAGCCCGAGCACGCCGGAATAGAAGTCTTCCGCGGCATCGAGGTCGGTCACATAGAGGGCTGATTCGAGGATGGCGGAAGGAGTCATGACAGAACCGAAAATTAACCTACAGCCATCTGCTGCAGGCTGACCAGTCGCGCAATGCCCTTCTTGGCCAGTTCCATCAGCGCCGTGAACTGTTCTTCCGAGAAAGGGTCGCCCTCGGCCGTGCCTTGGATCTCGACGATGCCGCCCTTGCCGGTCATGACGAAATTGGCGTCGGTGCCGGCCGAGGAATCCTCGAGATAGTCGAGGTCGATGACCGGCTGGCCGTCATGGATGCCGCAGGAAATAGCCGCGACATGGTCCTTCAGCACCTTGGCGACGCTAGCCATCTGCCGGGCTTCCATCCAGCGCAGGCAGTCGTAAAGCGCCACCCAGCCGCCGGTGATCGAAGCGGTGCGTGTGCCGCCATCGGCCTGGATCACGTCGCAGTCGACGGTGATCTGCTGCTCGCCCAGCGCCTGCAGATCGACCACGGCGCGCAGGGAACGGCCGATCAGCCGCTGGATTTCCAGCGTGCGGCCGCCTTGCTTGCCGGCCGAAGCCTCGCGGCGCATGCGCTCGCCGGTCGAACGCGGCAGCATACCGTATTCCGCCGTCACCCAGCCCTTGCCGGAATTGCGCATCCAGCCCGGCACTTTTTCCTCGAGGCTGGCCGTGCACAGCACATGCGTGTCGCCGAACTTCACCAGGCACGAACCTTCCGCATGCTTGGAGACGCCGCGCTCGAAGGAGATGGCGCGCATTTCGTCGAATTGGCGTTTAGAAGGGCGCATTCAGGCTTTTTTCCTATCTTTTTTCGGAATCGTGGCCGGCTTGTAGCCGCATGGCGCGCAGGGCGCAAAGGAAAATGGCCGGTTGCGTGGGCGCAGCCGAAGTCTATATCTTTGGGCCGGAGGTATTTGGCTCGAATGACCAAGGCAGTCGATCCCAGTTCGCAGTCGCCCATGCTTCAGTCGCCCGCGTTTCAATCGCCGGCGTTTCAATCGCTTGACATGCGCTCGCGCGACATCTTTCGGCGTATCGTCGATTCCTACCTGAAGGACGGCGAACCGGTCGGCTCACGCAGCCTGTCGCGGATCCTGCCGTCTTCGCTGTCGCCCGCCACCATCCGCAATGTGATGAGCGATCTCGAGCATCTCGGCCTGATCTACGCGCCGCATATCTCGGCCGGCCGGCTGCCGACCCAGGCCGGCCTGCGCTTCTTCGTCGACGCGTTCATGGAGCTTGGCGACCTCTCCGATGAGGAGCGCCGCATCATCGAGGCACAGGTGCGCGCCTCCGGCTCGGGCGCGACGCTGGAGCATATGCTCACCGAAGCCAGCCAGATGCTGTCCGGCATGTCGCGCGGCGCCGGCCTCGTGCTTGCCGCCAAGAACGAGGTGGCCCTCAAGCACATCGAGTTCATCCAGCTCGAGCCGACCAAGGCGCTGGCCGTGCTGGTCTCGCAGAACGGCGACGTCGAAAACCGCGTCGTCGACCTGCCCGCCGGCATCACCGTCTCGCAATTGCATGAAGCCTCGAACTTCCTCAATGCCCACATCCGCGGCCGCACATTGGCCGAGGCGCGGATCGAGATCGCCCGCATCAAGGAAGAAACCAGGGCCGCCCTCGACACGCTGTCGCAGGACCTGGTCGAGAAGGGCCTTGCGGTCTGGGCGGGCGCCGACAGCGGCCTGCCGGCGCGTCTCATCGTGCGCGGCCGCGCCAATCTGCTGGAAAACGTCACGGCCCAGGCCGACATCGAGCTGCTGCGGCACTTGTTTGAGGACCTGGAGACGCAGGACGGGCTGATCCAGCTTCTCGACCTTGCCGAGGAAGGGTCCGGCGTGCGCATCTTCATCGGTTCGGAAAACAAGCTGTTTTCGCTGTCGGGCTCGTCGCTGGTCGTGGCGCCCTATCGCGACAAGGACGCCCGCGTCATCGGCGCGCTCGGCGTCATCGGCCCGACCCGGCTGAACTACGCTCGCATCGTGCCGATGGTCGACTATACCGCGCAGCTTATTTCCCGCATGCTACGATAATGCATGTCGCCAAAAAGTGCGCAGCGGTTTTGGGATAACGACATGCATAAAAACAAGAAAGCAAAGCGCGTCGCAGGAACCCTTCAAACGCGACGCGCTTAGGCCGGACCCAAGGAGAAAAAAATGGCGCTGGAATCGTTCAAGGCCCAGATCAGCCTGTTGCTCGAGCAGATGATCAACCAGCCCGAAGATCAGCATGAGGTGCAGGAGCAGCTACGCGAAAAGCTGAGGGAAATGCGCGCCATGGGTCTGCCGCTGCCAGCCGATCTCGTCGCGCTGGAAAAGCGCCTCGACGACGATTTTTACGCAGCCGGAAACTGAGTTCCGAAAACCGATCGATTCCGCTTCAACTCCCCGTGTGTGCGTCACCTACGACAAAAGTCCGTCATGATCGGCGAGTTCGCCCGGCCGGCGGCTCTGGTGCAATCGAATCCTACCCTTAGGGAGTACACGCCTGCCCGCCTTTGTGAGACAAGGCGCGCAGTCTTAAAAGTCGATTCCGTTTTCGGGGTCATGCGCTAAGGCCGAAACATGACCCTTACCGGATTCCTCGCCTATAGCGCGGCCCTTGGCATCGCCGCCGCCATTCCTGGCCCAGGTCTCACCGCGCTTATTGCGCGTGCGCTTGGTTCCGGCTTCCGCTCGGCGCTCGCCATGTCTTTCGGGCTGATGCTCGGCGATCTCACCTATCTCACCGCCGTGGTGCTCGGCCTGGCCCTCGTCGCGCAGACCTTCGGGATGGCCTTCCTGGCAATCAAATGGCTGGGCGTCGCCTATCTCGCTTTCCTTGGCTGGCGCTTCTGGACGAGCGGCATCACGCCCGAAACGGTGGAGGCGAAGAAAGGCAGGGGCGGGTTGGTGTCGAGCTTTGTTGCCGGCCTCGCCGTCACGCTAGGCAATCCGAAGACGATGATCTTCTATCTCGCGATCACGCCGACCATCGTCGATCTGAAGACCATCACGCTCGCCGATTACGGCATCCTCGTCGCGCTGACGCTCGTCGTGCTGCTGGTGGTGCTGGTGCCCTATCTGGCGCTGGCGGCCAAGGCGCGTGGGCTCCTGAAATCGCCGCGCGCACTGAGGGTGCTGAACCGCACCGCCGCCGGCTTCATGGTCGGCGCGGCGGCTGCGATCGCCGCCCGGCAATAGGCATCTCGCGGCCGAGCCATTCCTAAACAGGCCACCGCCTGAAATGCTTTTCGGGCCGAAGCTGTTTTCAGCATGCGTCCCATTCGGATATTTTCAACCGACAGACTATCTTGCGCGGCGGATGGCCCTATCTTATGCCCGCCTGACTCTTTGCCTGACTGACTCTGGCCAACCTGACTCTGGCCCATCTGACCTTTGGGGAGCGAACCAATGAACAAGCCCGCCACCACCGCGCATGTGCCCGGCCGCGGCCGCATCTACAATTCGATTACCGAAACAATCGGCGACACCCCGCTGGTGCGGCTCGACAAGTTCGCCAATGAAAAGGGCGTTGTCGCCAATCTGCTCGCCAAGCTCGAATTCTTCAACCCGATTGCCTCCGTCAAGGACCGCATCGGCGTCTCGATGATCGAGGCGCTGGAGGCATCGGGCAGGATTGCGCCCGGCAGGACCACGCTGATCGAGCCGACCTCGGGCAATACCGGCATTGCGCTCGCCTTTGCCGCCGCCGCCAAGGGCTACAAACTGATCCTGACCATGCCGGAAACGATGTCGGTCGAACGCAGGAAAATGCTGGCGCTGCTCGGCGCCGAACTGGTGCTGACCGAAGGACCGAAAGGCATGAAAGGCGCCATCGCCAAGGCCGACGAGCTGGCCGCGACGCTGCCCGACGCCGTCATTCCGCAGCAGTTCGAGAATCCGGCCAATCCGGAAATCCACCGCCGCACCACGGCCGAGGAAATCTGGAACGACACGCAAGGCGAAGTCGACATCTTCGTCGCCGGCATCGGCACCGGCGGCACCATCACCGGCGTCGGCCAGGTGCTGAAGCAGCGCAAGCCTTCCGTGCATGTCGTCGCCGTCGAGCCGGAAGCCTCGCCGGTGCTGTCGGGCGGTCAGCCCGGCCCGCACAAGATCCAAGGCATTGGCGCCGGCTTCGCTCCGAAGATCCTCGATACGACGATCTATGACGAGATCGTCAGGGTCTCCAACGAGGATTCGGTAGCCAATGCACGGCTCGTCGCCCGCCTCGAAGGCGTCCCGGTCGGCATCTCCTCGGGCGCCGCCCTGCAGGCGGCGATCGTCGTCGGCTCGCGGCCGGAGAACAAGGGCAAGAACCTGGTAGTCGTTATTCCATCCTTCGCCGAACGCTATCTGTCGACGATCCTGTTCGAAGGGCTGGGGGCTTAATTTCTTGACACGGGAATTCCCGAAAGGGATGGATTCGTAGCGATCCTTCAAAAGTTCCGCATCGACACTTCGGTCTGGACCGCTGAAAAAACACCTGTGGCGGCCGCCGCTCGCTTGAGTAAAGCGACGCTTCCGGTCAGATCGTCGCCGGCCTTGCACCGGCTGGCGGAGGATTTCATGTACAAACTCTATACCCGTGCCAATACCGGCGGCTTTGTCGTCGAGGCGGCGCTGATACTGGTGGGAATGCCTTTCGACCAGGTCGACGTTCCGAAGTCGGTCTCGCCCGATCAAGCCTTTCTTGACATCAGCCCCTTGAACCAGGTGCCGGTCCTGGTCTTGCCGGACGGGAGCTCGATGACCGAGTCGGCGGCGATCTGCATCTTGCTCGCCGAGCGCCACCCGGAAGCGAACTTGGCGCCGGCAGCGAACTCGCCTGACCGCGCCGACTTCCTGCGCTGGATGACGTTCATGTCGTCGGTCATCTATCAGGCAGACCTGCGGTTCTTCTACGCTCATCGCTACACGGCCGATCCCGACGGGGTAGAAGCCGTCAAGCAGGCAGCGATCTCGGAAATGGATCGCGGCTTGGCCATTCTCGATGCCGCCCTCGAAGGCCGACACTGGCTGGTCGGCGACCGGTTCTCGCTGGCCGACATCTATCTCGTCATGCTGGTGGCCTGGCATCCCGAGATTGAAAAGGTCCCAAGCGCCTGGCCGAATATCGAACGCCTGTGGGCCAAGTTGCGCGAACATCAGGTGATGAGGAAGCTGAACGCGTCCCACGCCATGTGGACGGCCTGAACGGATCGTGTTGCGTCAGTCTTTTTCCGCGCGGCTGAGCCCCGCCCGTCGTTCCTGCAGGAACCGGCGCACGGCCGGATCACGTTCGAGGCCGATCGCCCGGTCATAGGCCTCGGTAGCCTCCCGAGTTTTGCCAAGCCTGGCCAGGAGGCCCGCGCGGGCGGCCCAATAAGGCTGATAATCATGCAGCCGCTTGTCGTCGCCAAGCTCATCAAGTGCGCTCAATCCCCCCACTGCGCCGTCGGTCTCGGCAATGGCCACCGCGCGGTTGATCGATACCACCGGCGAGCCGGCAATTACCGACAGCGCGTCGTAGAGATGTCTGATCGCGACCCAGTCGGTCCGGCCGGTCAGGCGCCTTGTCGTATGGGCGGATTGGACGGCCGCCTCGAGCTGGTAGCGGCCGACAACGCCCTTGGCCGCGGCGCGCCTGAGCAGCGTCTCTGCTTCGTCGATCAAGGCGTGGTCCCACAGCGCAAGCTCCTGCTTGGCCAACGGCACATAGTCTCCGGCGGCGTTGCGCCGCGCCGCATGCCGCGCCTCGGCAAACAGCATCAGCGCCAGCAGGCCAAGCGCTTCCGGCTCGTCCGGCATCAGCGAGGCGACCAGCCGGCCGAGCCAGATGCCTTCGGTCGCGAGATTGCGGCGCCGGGTTTCGGTGCCGGCCGGGTCTGACCAGCCTTCGGCGAACGCGGCGTAGATCGCTTCCAGCACCGCATCCAACCGCTCGCCAAGCTCGGTTCTCTCAGGCACCCGGAACGGAATGCCGGTCTCGCGGATGCGGCTTTTGGCGCGCACCAGGCGCTGGCCCATCGTTGCCGGCGACACCAGGAAGGCCGAGGCGATCGTTGCCGCGTCGAAGCCCAGAATGGCCTGCAGGATCAGCGGCGCGCGCACGCCGGCCTCGATCGCCGGATGCCAGCTCGACGCCACGCTGCAATCGGCCGGCCTCGGCGTCGCCTCGATCCGCGACCTCGCCACGTCGGTGCCGATCAACGTCGTCGCCGTGCCGGCGCAGGATGTCGCCAAGATCGGCTCGCCCTATCTTTCGGTGACCATTCCCAAGGGCACCTATGAGGGCCAGACCGAGGATGTCGCGACCGCCGCCGTCGGCAATTTCCTCATCACCAGCGCCGACGTCTCCGACGAGACCGCCTATCAGATGACCAAGCTGCTGTTTGAAAATCTCGACCAGCTCACTGCTGCCCACGCCGCCGCCAAGGCGATCGACCCGGCCAAGGCGCTCGACGGCATGCCGGTGCCGCTGCATCCAGGCGCCGAGAGGTATTACAAGGAGAAGGGGCTGGTGAAGTAAGGGCGCTCCCTCCCCCTTGAGGGGAGGGTGGCCCGTAGGGCCGGGAGGGGTTCCTACGCGACGCGCTCCATCGTTCAGGTAAAGGTCGAGGCAGCTGAGGCTACCCCACCCGTCCATCCGCCTTCGGCGGCTGTCCACCCTCCCCTCGAGGGGAGGGGCGCCCACCAGGAAC
>NZ_RZTJ01000041.1:0-16372 GCF_003997065.1 Mesorhizobium sp. M6A.T.Ce.TU.016.01.1.1
CCGGAAAGAAGGCCGTCAAGGAAATCTGCGCCCGTCTCCCGCAGTTCACGACGAGGAAGCACCCGCCCCACCCGCGCTTTCAGCGTCGTGAGCTCCTGCTCCCAAGCCAAAAACGAACCCTGACCACGAAGCGACAGACATGGCTCCCTCCTCCATAACCTGTCGAAGGGAATCACAAAATCGTCCTCAACTGTAGTACTAGGACAACCACATAGGATCGTCTGAGTTGCTCGGTCGGTCTTGACGCCCGCAGCGATACAAAGTGCGCACCGCACCGCAACTCTCGCATCGATGGAACCTCGGTCGATCGACCTGCCAGATTTCATCCGGCGGCGGCGTAATGCCGCCGGTACCCAACGCGGGCTCGCCGATGAAGACGCCGACATTGTCCGGGCCGAGGCGCTCGACCAGCTGATCGAGCTCGGCAGCACGACGGGGAGAGATTCGCACTCGGTTTCGCCGGGGCTAGCGCCCCAGTAATGGTGCGGCGACCACGGCACCGAGTTCACCTCCAACGCGATCCTCGCCTGGTCGAAGGATCATAAGGTGGAATGGCACTTCATCGCGCCGGGCAAGCCGATGCAGAACGGCTTCTGCGAAAGCTTCAACGGGCGGATGCGCGACGAGTTGCTGAACGAAACCCTGTTCCTCGGCCTCGACCATGCCCGAACAACCCGCCGAATGGGCAGACGACTACAACCGATCGCGCCCACATTCGGCGATCGGATACCTCACGCCTGCGGCCTATGCCGCTAATCTCACCGCAACGGACTATCGGCTGCGCAACCCCGACCAGCTCCGCCGATCACCCGTTGCTCAACCCGCGCCATACGGCGTAAAACGCGCCGAGGCTCTAACTGCAGCCGGATGAAATTCAGTGGCAGGTCAGCCGGTATGCATGATCTTCGCCGGCGGCAAGTCCATATGGTCGTGCTAAAAGCTCATGGCGGTCATCGAGCCGCAGACAACGCTGCAGCCTTGATAGCCGCGCTCGCGCGAGATGATCTTCTTCTTGGTCGGCTTGCCGCGCAGATTGTTGTAGTACCAGACGAGCCTGGCCTGGGTTCCGTTGGCGTCCGAGCCGGACATGCCGTAGAACACCTTGCTCATCCTACCCGGGGCCATCTTCACGATGGCGATCGGACAGGATTGCGAGTTCGTCCGTCGTGTGCGCCGCATACGAGTGATAGTAGACTAGCGGTGGGCCTGGCGCGAGATCGCTTCAGCCACTTCGGCGCGGCCATAGCCATTGACGCAGTAAAGGCCTGCAAAGCCGTCGATAAGCTGATTGCCATGCGCATCCTGGATGCGGATGCCCTTTCCCGTCTCCACGTCGTCGGCTCGCCGAGCCTGCCGGGGCGAAGTCTGAGTTGCGTGAAGGGATGCAGGACACTGTTGCGGTCGCCGATATCATTAATATTGATGCTCATGACTGCTTCCTTTCATGACACAGCAACGCTGGCTGGTCTGAAATCCAAGGTCTGTTGTTCTAATCAGCTACGTGTCGCTGGCAAATGGTGTGTCGGCGTTCAAATGGAGATTGCCTGGCCTGTAGCCTGGCAGACATCGCAAGGCAGTTGCTCGGCCTGCAGGTTCTGTTGAGTTCGCCACAGCGTCACCACGCTCATGGCTGCAACGGTCTAGGAAAAAAGGCGGCGACTTTCTCGTGTGGGATTAGCCCGTCTGCGCAATGATTATTCCGATCGAGCGATACCGTCTGCGGGACGCAGCTCAGTGGTAGTTGTGCTGCTGGACATTTAGACTTATCCAAGACTAATCCTGGAGGCGGGAACGCTAGCAAACCGCCCCTATTAAGTGTTTCTGTTTTCTGCCACCGTTCGAAAAAGCCCTTTTTTTTGCAGCCAATGAAAAAGTCTCTGCTGGCGACGGCGATTCGTTCGAACTCCTCTTACCGCGGCCGAGCCCCGCCGAGGCTGATGTTAACGATTGCGTCTGTTCTGTTCGCAAACACTTTTTCTCCGCTGTTCTGCCGCGGGTATGAAGACGGGCCACTTTCCCAGATTTAGAAGTAGCGCACTTCTTCGGCATTCGTGCTGAGTGGATTCCGTCCCCGTTTGGACAGCCAAGAATAAACCGGCGGTACACGATCGGCTATCGATTCCACGTGAATGTCGATGAGGCAGGGGCCTTCGGTGTAGGCAAATGCATTAGCGAGTGCTGCATCCAGTTCTCTGGAGTCTTTTGCAGTCCATGCCTTCACTCCAAAAGCTTCGGCGATGGCTTGCCCCCGCGGCGGCATGAAGTCCACGCCGAAGCACTGGTTGTGCCCGTTCAGACGGTGCAGTCCCTTGATCCAGCCAAAAGTCCCGTTGTTGAACAGCAGCAGAATTGCAGGCACTTGCAGCCGAACGAGGGTTTCGAGTTCGCCAACGGTCATCCCAAAGGAGCCATCGCCGAACATTCCGATCGGCCGACACTGCTTATCTGCATACCAGGCGCCCACAGTCGCTGGTAGTGCGGAGCCTAAACCGCCAAATGCTCGGGGAATTGCAAAACGCGTGCGCCGGTCCCGCAATTTCAAGAAGCGGGTCATGTGTGGCGTGGGCGTACCAGCGTCCGAGTAGATGTGAGCCGGCCTGCCAAACACTTCAAGCGCATCATTGAAGCAGCGGACTACCCGTTCCGGGCGCAACGGCGTGCTTTCGTCGCTCAGCAAGATTTCGGCATTCTTCCAGAAATCCGAGCGCAAGGCGTTAAGTTCATTGACCCAATCCTCGGTCCTCGTAGCGTCCGGCTGCTCTGGCGCTAGCTCAATCAGTTGCTTTAGAACAAGTTTTGCGTCGCCCGGTATGGATATTACATTCTCATAATTGTTCGCCATGATTTCCGGATCGATATCGACCTGAGCGACCCGCTTATTCAGGGTCACTTTCGGAAAGGTCCAGCCGATTGTAACAACCGAACCCATCCTAGAGCCTACGAACAGCACGAAATCGGCGTGTTCCAGTGCCCAGTTGGCGTGGGGATGAAAGCCGTTATCGCCAATGACACCGATCGCGAGCCGGTGGTCATCCGGCATTGTGCCCTGCCCGGTCATGGTCGTGCAGACGGGAACATTTAATTTCTCCGCAAGTGCCGTGACTTCAGATCCGGCGCACGAACGGTTCACCCCTCCACCGGAGACGATCAGAGGGCGTTTTGTTTCCGTCAGGAGAGACATGAGTCCGTCGAGCTTTTCTCGGGACGGCAAAGTCGGAAAGGCTGGGAATTGGACACAATCCTTTTCGACATGCAGCGAAATGCGAGCTTCGTCGACTTCCGCCAGAAGCATGTCTTCAGGGATCTGGAGGTGAACGGCTCCCGGCTTGCCCGAACATGCAACGCGGAAGGCACGACGTATGATCTCTGGCAACTTCTCAGGTGACTTAACCTGTACAGACATTTTTGTGATGGGCTCAAAAAGGCGCGCGCAATCGAGCTCGGTGAGAACGCCGCGTCCCTCTCCGGGGAGTGGGATGTCGATTGTAAGCAGTATGACTGGAACCGACGACGAATTGGATTCCGCGACTGGCGGCAGAGAGTACATGGCGCCCGCGCCCGACGGGCACTCGAAGATCCCGGGTTTGCTGGTAAATCTGCCATATGCGTCGGCCATGTAACCAGCAGATCGCTCATCACGAGCCATGACGTGGCGTATTTGGTCCTCGCGTTGCTGCAACGCTTCGTAGAAAGGTACGTTAGTATCGCCTGGCACGCCGAATATTACATCGACCCCATAACCAATCAGCATCTCTACAAGAATATCTGCTCCGCGCATTCACCCTCTCCTTAAGCAAAACCAATATTCATCTTTGTCGCTGATCCGTCGGCGACACCGAGGAATCGAGAACTTCCGTCGCACGAAATGGGAGCGGCCACGCTATCGTGGAAGAGGGGCGCGTGCCACAGCTGCATTCTGGCTCTCATGATTTATGTCCCGTCAGTTTAAACCTAGTTGGTGCGAACGCGCGTATGTCGACGCATTGCTGGGATTCAGAGAGTTGGGCAGCTGCGATACATCCTGTAATAGGACCAGAGGCGAAGCCGATATGACCGTGGCCGAATGCATAAAAAACATCCGGCGAACGCCACGATCTGCCTATCACAGGGAGACCGTCTGGTGTCGAGGGGCGGTGGCCCATCCACTTGTCCACAGCAACGGTTTGCAGTGCAGCAAGGGTGGGATAGGTTCGAAACGCATGATTAAGTAAAACATCTACTCGATCCCAGTTCGGCGGAGCCTCAATCGACGCCAATTCAACCTGTCCGGAAAGCCGCAAACCAAAGCGGGTAGGCGTGTTCGCCATCTTACCGTCGCTTGGCATAACTGGATGGTTTGGTCGACCTTCCGCTGTCGAGATGACGCCGTGGTAACCTCTTTCACTTTCAAGCGGTATTTTGTCACCAGCTGCCTTCGCGAGTGCTTTCGACCAGGCACCAGCGGCGACAACGGCCTGGTCACACTTGATCAGCCCATTGTTAGTGTCAACGCCCAAAAGCCGAGTTCCTTCAAATGCGAATCCGGTCGCTTTGACGCAGGAAATCCTTGCCCCTCGAAAGGTAGCCAATGAAACAATCTTGGCTACGTAAGCGCCGGGATCTACACAGTGAGCGCCATCCTCCACCAGTATTCCGAAGGTATACTTTTCAGCGAGATTTGGCTCCCGTTGGCCAAGGGCTTCCCTATCCAACTCCCGCCAACGCAGCCCGACCATCTCGCGGAGACGCCAGGAGAGAGCCTCAACTTCAAAAGCCTTTCTGTCCGGGTATGCGTAAAGCAGCCCTTCCTGCCGTATCAATTCAGGAACGGCCAGTTCGGCGGCCAATGCGAGATGTCGGTCCGGGCTGTCGTGCAACAGCCGGCTCAGGGCCATTGCGGTGCCCTCGACGCGCGAGACCGATGCACCGGCCAGCACGAATCTTACAAGCCAGGGCAGAAGCGTTCCAATATGCCGCCATCTTATGACGATCGGCCCATTCGGGTTCAGCAGATAGCCCGGGACTTGTTTCCATAGGCCGGGCGTAGACAGCGGGACGACCGAGGCCGGGCTTATCCAGCAACCCTGCCCGTAGCTAGTGGCGTGCCTTTCTCCCGGCGTGCCCGCCTCGATGATGGTGACCTCGTGCCCGCTACGAACCAGTTCGAGGGCGCAGCAGGCTCCCACTATTCCTGCTCCAATAACGACTATGTGCTTCGCTCTGGTGGACATTAGGACTTTTCTCGAAATGATGCTGCACCGTCTTCGTAACGATTGAGCATTCTGAAATTGGGGTAGGACACATCTGATAGGTTGATTTTGAAGAAGCTGTAGGCCGCGAGCACCCAGTCATGATCTGTAAATTCACAAAACCAAAGCATTGAAAATTGCGTTTGTCATGAGTTCTGGTCATGAGGCGTCCTGATGAGGGTTGCGACGATGCTACGGGTGTCAAGGATTTTCACCCCGGAAGTCGATGAGACGCAGCTACGCCGCCTAGCGTGCAGGACTGTGTGCCCAAGGACCACCTGTCTCGGCTGATCGTGGCGTTGGTTAGCTTAGGGAGGAGCTTGATTTTTCGCGATTAGCAGCAGCTACAGGAGCGTGCTGGGCCAGCTCGTTCGATCCGCGCGGATGACGACGCTGCTTCCGCATGATCATGGAAGCGGCATCTACTCATCGCGGCGGATCGCTGACCCGGCGGTAGAGCGGGCGGATTTCATGATGATGGTGGCGGGTGATCCGCCGGAGTTTCCGCAGGCGCCAGCTGAGAGAGCTGACTAC
Source organism: Mesorhizobium sp. M6A.T.Ce.TU.016.01.1.1 (assembly GCF_003997065.1). Lineage (NCBI taxonomy): Bacteria > Pseudomonadati > Pseudomonadota > Alphaproteobacteria > Hyphomicrobiales > Phyllobacteriaceae > Mesorhizobium > Mesorhizobium sp. M6A.T.Ce.TU.016.01.1.1. The sequence continues at coordinate 5,763 of NZ_RZTJ01000041.1, forward strand.
TCTGTTCGTGCAGGTGTTGCAGCTGGCCGGAAAGCCGGGCTGGTGATGCTCGGCCACGTCGCGCTTGACGGCACCAAGACCAGGACGAACGCGTCCAAACACAAGCGATGAGCTACGCGCGCATGAAGAAGCGGAAGCAGAGCTTCAGGCCGAGGTCGGTCTCTGGCTCAAAGCCGCCGAGGCGGCCGATGCCGAGGAGGACCGGCTGCACGGAAGCAGCGTGGCGATGAGATGCCCGATAGGCGGCCGACAAGCAGAAGCGGCTGGAAAGATTAGCGCGGCCAAGGCCGAGTTGGAGGCGGAAGCCAAGCGGTCGCCGAAGAAGAGATGCGGCGCCGCGAAAAGGCGGAGAGGAGCGCAAGGCGGAAGGCCGAAAGGATTGGCAAGACGCCGACGCCGCCCAAGAAGAGCCCGAGGGCAAGGCACAGCGCATTTCCACCGATCCGGAAAGCCGCATTGGATGGTTACACCTGGACCACAACACGCAGGGCAGCTGTTGATGCAGGGGTCCAGATCATCGTGGCCCATGGCCCGACGGAAAGCACGAGCGACCAACCAGCTCGTGGCGCTCATCGACCTTTGACAATCTCCGCCGCAAGGAGTCCCAGCCGATGCTGGTTTCTGCAGCGAGGCTGTCGGGCGAATTGAGAAACTGACCCCCCCTATTGCCTCACCGAGGAATGTTACCGAACGCGATAGGGCCGACATGGGCCCTTTCTCCATCCGTCGCGGCGGAGGGAGATAGCGGCCAGCTCTTCATCCAACCGCCATCGAGGATGATCAGCCCAGCCATTTCCATGCGCCAGACCTTCACAAGCCGTTGCACCATTCTCAGGTTCTTTTCCTTAAAGCGCGAGGGGTCGATCTTTGTCAGGCGTTGCAACACACTTGCTGCCGAGAGCGCCGGCTCTTCCTCGAGCCATCCCTTGATCTGCGCCTCGAACGGCTCGTACATGCTGGGTCCCTTCGGATAGGGTTTGGTCCGCCGATACGGCCGCCGATGCGTTGGTCGGGTCTCGCCACTCTTCCAGGCCGTCTTCAGATTCGCGGCGAAGCGCTGGAGATCGATAACGGCCGGCTCCTCAATCTTGGCATTCAGGCCACGACGATCGATCCGCCGCCCAAGCTCCTCCTGCGCGGCGCGGATACCAGCAAACAGCAGCACGGGATCGGCGGTTTCCATCATCGCCTGGAGCCGCTGCTTGTCGGTCTCGGCCACACCCGGATGTGCAAGGACACGGGCCGCAGGCGGAACTGGCGGATGATAGCGCTTGATCACACGAGCGCCGATCCGCGTCTTCTCCTGAAGCTTGAATGACGGTTGGAACAGATTGCCGTAAAGCCGCACGACAGCATAAAGTTTACCAAGCGCGGCCGTCGCCTCCGCGCCGACAAACCGACCATACCCCACCAGGCGACGCACGATGGCGCCATTCTTCTGCTCCATATGCGCCTGGTCATTCTTTCGATAGGCGCGCGAGCGCGTCACTTCCAGTTCCTCGCTGCGGCACCAGGAGACGACGAACTCGTTCATGAAGGCGCTGTCGTTGTCGAAATCTACGCCGAGCAGGGGGAAGGGAAAGAACGAGCGGGCCTGCTTGATCGCCACAATCACATTGCCGCTGTCGCGCGTGCGGACCGGAACGCATTCAGTCCACCCCGTGGCAATATCGGTCAACACCATCGTCTGCACAAAGCTGCCGGACGAAGATGTGCCGGAATGCGCCACGAAATCGACCTCGACGTAACCGGGCGGCGGATCATTCCAGTCCCCGAAGGTGCGCACCGGCACCGATCGGCGAACCGCCGAACTCATTCCTGCTCGCCGGCGCTGGCCGCCGCGAGCCACAACACGTACCTCCGCCAAAAGCCGATCCATCGTCGCCGGGCTCATTGTCAGCAGCTTGCCGCGGAGCGCGGCATCGAGCTCTAGCCGGCCATGCCGTTCAAGCGCTGGCAGCAAGACAGGTATCAAAGGCCGCAGCCGTTTGGAACACAGCCGCTACGATGCCTCCCACAACACCACGAGCGCTTCGCGAACATCGCCGCCATAGCGAAGGCTGTGCCTCTTGTTGCCAGGTATCTTCGACGCGCGTTGACGGAGCACTCGGATCGCATGCTTGCGATGATAACCGGTCACCGCGACGAACTCATCGAGGATGAGGCGCTTATCGCTTCGGCTCCCCGATCGATACCGCTCGACAATTGCTTCCACCAATTCCGACCGTGTCGCCATGCTGATCCGCCTTGCCATCCATCCTCCGAATCGGGATGACAACACCTGACCATCCCATTCGGAACAGCGACACTATTGGTAACATTTTGCTTGAGGCAATGCGGGGGGTCAAATCCTCACTTCGCTTGACAGAGGCCAACCTCGCCGCCCTTGCCGAGCGCAATGTCACCGCCTACCTCACACGGACGCGCCAAGCATCCCGCCGGCGTCAAACGAACGTCACCGGGCCGCTGACAAACGCCATGCGGGACAAGCTCAAGCGGGCAGGCTGGCGAAGTAGATACAGGCTCAGAAAGCAAATCGTGGAAACGGGGCAGATCTAACAGGCAAGGGGGTTCAGACAGTTCCTTTAGCGAGGCACCCAGAAGGTGAGAGCCGAACGGCCGTTGATTTGCACCGCTCCTAACCTTACCAAGCTCGCACGCAGTACCTGAGCGGTTTATCTTTCGGTGGAGAAGCGGCCCGCCCGATCCTACGGAACCCGCAGCTCAAGCTTGCCGACCCGCGTGACAAGGGTGCGGACGTAATAGCCAGAGCGAGAGCCGAGACGCTCCGGCGTGCGCTCGCTCGTTGAAGCACGCAGCGCTTCCATGACCGTCATCTCTCAGCGAATGTGCAGAACTTGGGACGCTGGTGGCGACTCTACGACGGTCCTATGGAATTGCCAGATCGCGCATGGTGGCGCGCTACTGTTCCTTGATAGGGCGGGCAAAGGCAAGACCAACTGGCGATTGGCATCGACCACGAGCGGTCGAGGTCGGAGAAGCGATCCGCCTGAATGGAAGCTCGGCAGGGCGAACGAGATCGACATCGTTCGACAACAGCAGAAGACTACGCTCCGCAAAACTGAAAGGGGATGTGCAGCTGACGATCTATAACACAGTCGGCGCAGCGATCCTGCATAGCCTGTCCACCATTGCAGCGTCATTAGCGTTCGCGCTGGCCTTGCACAACGTCGAAACACCAAACCGAACACACATGAGCGACGGCCGTTCTTATCGTCGCCCCAATTCTCGAAGTCACTGACAGTCTGATCAGGATGGCCGGTCGCTGCCAATTGCGAGGCGCGGTGCAAAGCCCGTCGAACGCGATTCATCGCCCATGTTCACCCGGGCAAGCTCGACATTGCTATCTACAACCCTCACGACGGTTTCGAGAGGATCGCCTTCCTTCTCACAGAAGGATGTTCACTCTTGCACCGGGAATTCGGTTACGCCATGTATTTTGCACTGCTCATGCTGACGCGCGCACACAACGATCTTTGCGGCCCCTCCAAAGGCTCGGGACCTTTTCCGATATCTCTCCTATTCGTCGGGCAGTGACGGAGGACCAACCATCATCAATCCCTGAAAAATCCTTGGCGTGCAAGATCACAAAACGAAAACGTAGAAAGTAGGGTCCGTCATGCCTTCTGTCCATGATGCAAGTCGAGGTACTCTCCTATGAGAAGATATCTTCCATCGCTCTCTGCACTGCACGCCTTTGAAGCAGCTGCCCGATACATGAATTTCACGAGGGCGGCAGACGATTTAGGCCTGACTCAAAGCGGGATCAGCAGGCAAATTAAAAATCTGGAGGAGTTTCTTGGCGTGACGTTGTTTCAGAGGTCCGGGCCTCGCCTTGTGTTGACCGACTTGGGAGTAGTCTACTATCGGGAAGTCGCACTCGTTTTGGACAAGCTCCAGGAGGTATCAATTGACGCCGTGCGAGGTCGGGCGCTCGATAGCTCAGTGATGCTTGGTACACTTCCCACACTAGGGTCGCGTTGGGTACCGACGCGTCTTGGCCCGTTGATTTCGGCTAACCCAAACATTCCTCTGGAAATCATCGTGACTACACCCGATGTCGATTTTGAAACAACTCGTCTCGATATCGCAATGCTCAGAGGTCTCGGCACATGGACCAATGCCAGATCAATTGAACTGTTTGCAGAGGAAATCGCAGTTGTCGCTGCGCCTCGTCTGATCCGTCCGGGGACAACGCTTCATCCAAGAGATTTTGCGAAGTTTCCAATGCTTCAAAACGCTAGCCGACAAAGCATGTGGCTCCGTTGGCTTAGCTTACGCGATCTTGAATACCATGGCAGGATACAAGGGCCGAGATTTGCGCATTCTGACATGATCATAAATGCTGCTGTGAATGGAGCTGGAATTGCAATCGTACCTCTTTGCTACATTGAGTTGGAACTCGCCAGAGGTGAGCTTCACATGCCGTTTGGCCCCCCGGTGTTTTCAGAGGAATCTTACTATGTCGTCTATCCAGAGCGCAAAGCTCACAACAAAAATGTTGTTGTCGTTAGAGATTGGCTCATCCAAGAAAGCACGGCTTACCGCAGGGTCAAGGGCCGATCACCTGCGTGAGTAGATGTTGCCGTAAATTGTGCTGTTATTCGTTATCATTGTGAACGGTAGCAAGTGACCGCAAGCATCGTCATCTTACTCTCTCGCAATGTCTCAGTGAAGCTTACCGGTTAACGAGATCGTCCAACTTGATCCCATGTTTACTGAGTAAGAGGGTAGGACGTGAAGGCGTAAACGACCTCGAGGGGTGGATATCGTTGAAAAGTCCGCCTCGCGGGTGCCCACGGGATTTGCGTAGAATGGCGTTCCGAGAAGAGCCCCAAAATGAATCCTGATTCTACGCAGTGCGCCGAAGTGGAACGGATTCCATAGCACCTGCGGAATGAAGGAGCCGCGGCGACCGAGAGAGCGGTGCGCGCAGCTTTTCGCTGCAGGCGCGCACCGCTGTCGAGGCGGCCATGGTCAGTCAAAGTTTATCTAGAGTCGACCGTGAACAATCCGAGCCAAGCGGCGACCGACTTCGGCCGGAGATGAAGCAGTGCGATCAAGAGCCACAAAGCGGCGGATTTCTCCTGACGCGCAGCTATCCGTACTGTCGGGTCCTGGCCGCGCACGGCCGCCTCGGCGGCCCGCAGCGGGGCTATATGCGCCACCGTTGGCGTGACCTCGACAAAGCCGAGCCGAGCCGCATCTCGCTGCGGCGTGACCGCACTGCTCTTGATCGCCTTGCGCCGCCAGCCGAACAGCTGCGAGCTCGCCAGTCCAGCCTGGCGCGCGATCGCCGACACGTTCGCCCCTGGCTTCAGGGACTCTTCAACCAGCCGTGCCTTCGCTTCCGCCGACCAGCGCCGCCGCGGACGCTGCGGACTTGCGGAGAACACCGAACGGTCCCAGGCCGCGTCGCCGACGCCGATGCCGACGAACCAGCGGAACAGAAGGTCGTATTCCAGCCGCTCCATCAAAAGCCGCTCGGAGCGGATCGAATAGAAAGCCTGCAAAAGCATCGCCCGCAGCAGCTTCTCCGGCGGGATCGATGGCCGTCCGATCGGGGAATATAGCGCTGCAAACACACGCTCCAGCGTCGACAGGGCTTCAGTCACGACGGATCGCCCGCAATGGATGATTGCGCCGAACCCCGGACTTCAAGGTCCACGTAGCTGAACAGTTCGCCAGTTCGATCTTCGGCGCCACGCACTCGCCACCTTCGAATCCCTTCGGATTCATCGCCGCGGTCCGGTGGCGAGGGCCTTTTTCAACAGACTGCTAGGCAGCAAACTCATGAACTGAGCTTCGTTTTTTATGAGTTCTGATTAAAGACACCTATTTGGTGTTTTGAATGCGTCGTTAGAACTGAGCGACTTTGAATGGAGCGTTATCCAACCGCATTTGCCGAACAAGGTTCGCGGCCTGGCGCGTGTTGATGGCCGCAAGGTTCTTAACAGTATCCTGTGGCGCTTTCCGATCCGCTCGCTACGAGCGGATGTGCCGGATCGCTACCGTCCTGTACGACATGCTACCGTCTGGCTAGGCGCAAGCCGACATAGTGACAAAGAAGATTCGGCAGTTGACTGCCGCGACAAGAGCGAGGAACTTCCTCAGCCTCTCTGCGGTCTTGAGCCTCGCCTCGGCGGCAGCCGGGACTTGTGGAACGCCACCACCTTCCAGCACTGGGCGTCCACCCGAGCTTCTCGACCGCCACGGAGAAATCATTGACCGGCAGGTGTTTGCCAGCTTCCAGCGGATCGGCTCGCGACCTGCCGCACGGATTCTGTTCGAGGGCGTCGACGTAGGTCAGAACCTGCGGGTTGGAGCTTCGGCCGCTCGGCCAGCCTGTTCGTCTGCACCCACACGAGCAAGCTCGTACCAAGGTCTGCCCGGTGCAAAGGAGTTCATAGAGGTCGCTGTCCCCACAAATACAGCGCTCGAGCGCGATGGACTGGGGCAGGTGCTCCAGCCAGCGGTAGCTTTCCTTCGTCTCGATCCAAGCACGCGCGTGAGACTGATTTGCCGCTTGGGCGGCAGCGTTCCCTTGAACTTCGTTCGTGTCGAGAACTTCGCTGCCGTCAGACCGAGGGGTGCACCGGTAAGGGTGACGTCCAGGCTCGAATGCATCAGCACCCCGCACAAGGTCAGCATGTTGGGCGGCCCAACTTGTAGCGCTCGGCGTTGATGGTCTTTGTGAACCCGATTTTGCTCGGATGCGCGCCGGCTGTAGCCAAAATTCGGTCGCCCTGCAGGATAAGGCTCGAACCTTCGTCGCCGCAACGTGCGCCGCAGTCGCGGCGAAATTTTGCTTACACGTTGGCAGGAGGTGAAGTTATTGACCAGTCGATTAGGTCGACGGCCTGCTGAAGTATCGCCTCCGTCCGAGTGAGATCGGGTGAAGCGGCGATGACGTGTGCGATGCAGTCTCGGTAATCCCCTTTCCTCACAATCGGTGCCTTGGATTCAACGTAAAGCTTCACCTCGGCCACACCTGGTACAGCGGCCGCCGAAGCCTCGCCATCGATCCAATCGAGAATGCCATCGCGATCAGGAAGCAAGTATCGCGAGGCCACGGTGTGCAAATGCGTTTTGCGCAAATTGGCGTCCGCGCCTATAACAAGCTTTACATGCTCGGCGACGAGATCAACACCGTAAGCCAGCTGAATTAGCTTGGGTTGCCCTCCAGCAAGACGAGGATTGACCTCGATGACAACTGGACCACGCTTCGTCCAGCGGAATTCGATGCACATCGGACCCCAATCAAGGTCGAGAGCGCGCAAGCAACTCAGCGAAATATTGCCCATCCGCTCATGCTCGTCATCGGACAGCGGCGCCGGACAGATGGACTGACGAAAGACGAAATGCGGAGGCGGCCCGAATTCGGCGGCGGTAATCCCGACGACCTCATTCCCCATGATGTTAACGACATAATGGGGGCCTTGCGCGAATTCTTCGACCAGCATCCTGGGCGAAGACCGCCATATGTGCTTTCCGCCTAGCAGATAGGTCGTATGTTCGGCTAGCTCCACGACGTCCCGGCACAAACGGACACCGCTGCTACCGCTGCCTACTGCGGGTTTGAGAACCACCGGCAGGCCGATCTCCGCCGCAGCGCTTTGTACCTCCGCCGCATTCACTGCGAGGCGATAAGCCGGTATTGGAACGCCGGCCTTCGCTAGGAGCTGACGCTGAACGAATTTGTCGCAACACCGTTCGATGGATTCAGGGTTTGGTCCGGGTAAATCGAAATGCCGGCAAAGTTTACCAACTCTCGCATAGAGCAACTCGTCGAGAGCCGTAAAGCCAGTAATGCCTGCAATGTCATAGAACGCGCGCAGACCAGTACACTCGTGGGTCAAGGCAGCGAGACTGTCAGTGTCGACACGGACTGCCTGAGAATTTTCTGTCTTGAGGTAATCGTACTGAGCCGGATCAGTCGACAGAGTAATTGGCTGAAGGCCCAAGTTCTGTATCGATTGGATGTATAGCGGACCGCTGCCCCTGTGGCCTTCCACAAGAATTAGGACTTTCCTTGACATGAATTGCTCCTGTGTCGCAGGCCGGCCTTACCTCATACAGGGTATCGGCTCTTTTCCCGCAGCTGACTTCAAGACCTCGTCGCATGTATCATAGTCATATCCATAGTCTAGTTAAGTATTGTGAACCTTTTGTTAAACGCCGCTCTGAATCCAACATGTCAATTGTTAAGCTATGATACTTTTTTGTAAAATGTCTTACCCCTCTTGTTGACATATCGGCCAGGCGAAAACATAAAAAGAGACCGGGGGGCCTTGCGCGTCGGCGACGAGCTGCTTCGGGATGCCAAATCACAAGTGACTCTCGAGCTCGAACGCCAACTGAAATGAAGGATATACCACATGTACCTTAAAGCCGACGGAACGGAAGTATGGCTAAAAAGCCCATTAAGAGTTCCATACTTAACAATATCTGGTCTTATCGATAGTTCAGATAGCTATGGGGAAATTCGAACAAGATTGTGCAGGGCATATAAACTGCTTTATGGTATAGCATCCGATGACGCATTCATCGTGAAAGAGCTTCAAGGTAGTTGTTTGTTGCTGTTCTGCGCGCGAGCCGATAAGAATTGCGCGTTGATCCTGCTGGGGAAATTTTATGGACATGGAAATAACCAAAAGCCTCACGTTCTCGAAAGCTTGGTCCAAACAATTGTGAGCAGCACGGGTGAAATCAGCCGGGAAGCCGGCGCCGTCCTCCGCTTCGAAGTCGTGCAGCCTGAGTTGGCAATGTGCGGCGACTAAAGACTGACAACTACCTCTCGAACACCACAGATAGTTTCCGCTCCCAAGAACGCAGGAGAATTAAATGTCGCGGATCTTCATTTCCGGTTCGTCCACCGGCCTTGGCCTAATGGCCGGCCATCTCCTCGTGGAGCAGGGCCATCAGGTGGTCCTTCATGCCCGCAACGATACGCGCGCGAACGATGCCAAGAGAGATCTACCGACCGCCGAGGCGATCGTCATTGGTGACTTGGAGACCATCGCTGGGGTCAAGAGCGTCGCAGCGCAGGTTAATGCACTCGGCCGCTTTGATGCCGTCATCCACAACGCTGCCGTCGGTCACCAAGAAAATCATCGTGTTACCAAAGACGGCCTGCCGCATGTGTTCGCGATTAATACGCTGTCTCCCTATGTCCTGACAGCGCTGATCAGAAGGCCAAAGCGGCTCGTGTACCTGAGCTCTGGTATGCATTATCGTGCTGATGCCAATCTGGACGACATATTGTGGCACAATCGGCCTTGGAACGGCTCAACGGCCTATTCCGAGAGTAAGCTGCACGATCTGATGCTGGCGTTCGCAGCAGCGCGGCTCTGGCCCGATATGCAATCGAACGCGGTGGAGCCCGGCTCAGTGCCAACCAAGATGGGCGGTCCCGATGCCCCGGACGATATCAACCAAGCGCATTTAACTCAGGTATGGCTCGCAGTAAGCGATTCGGCCGCGCAAAACACCAACGGCTATTTTTATCACCTACAGCCACGTGAGCCAAACCCGCAGGCCCGTGACGTTGTCCTACAGCAGAGGTTACTCGACATTTGTGCGGAGATCTCCGGTGTCAGGCTGTCTTGATGCTCGCCTCCTAAGAACGTACGCTCAATCCGGTATCGGTGGGGTCCTCTGATCGCGGGGCTAAATTCTAGTCAATGGCATGCTGGCGGCAGAAGTCCGCTCCGCCGCCGCCGATACTGGCGTCACGCTCATTTCCGTCAACGCCTTGCAGCGCTTTAATGATCGGACTCCCGCGCGCAGTGCCGAGGCAGCAGGGCTGGCCGAGTATGCCGCGGCCTGCAGGGCGAAGAGCCTGCGATAGCGCAGGCCGCCCACCGCCAAGCAGGCACTCAACCCAATCCTCGGGCTGCGTAGTCTGGTCGGCCATCAAGCGTGGCGACCAGGCGCACCGGCTACAGCGCCTCCAGGAAGGCCTGCGCGACGGCATTTTTGCAGAACTTGACGCACACAACTCGCCTCTGCCCCCGACGATGACCTTGCCGGCGCAATGATGACCGGGTGTTGCGGTGCGGCGTAATGGGTGCGCAGGCATCGTCCCCAACGGCCGCAGCGAGCGATGCCCTGGATCAACGCGCCCTCACGTACCGCGCCGACAGAGTGTCCGCCGGCCTCGGCATGCGGGCGCGGGTCCAACCGGGCGACGCCCGGATCGTTCCGCGGGACGGGCGAGGCGATCTGGTTAAGAGTACCGAAACTCCCGTCTAAAACACGGCAAGGTCGAGAAACAGATTGAGGCGCCTTGACGTTGCCCCCAGTTTCTATCCAGTTTTGAGTTCGTTTCCGGCGTGGGTTGTGCCCTGCTGGGCGGGTGAAGCGACGGGCGCTGGCGCGGAGCCTTTGGCATAGCGCAGCGCGAGCGACCGTCGCGGATTGAAGGTGCTGGCGAACTTGGCCGGGGTCTGCCAGGCGATTTGGGAGTGCGGTCGCGCGGTGTTGTAGTCGGCGTGCCACAGGGCGATGGCTACGCGCGCCTGAGCCAGCGAGGTGAACAGCGTCTCGTTGAGCAGTTCATCGCGCAGTCGGCCGTTGAAGCTCTCGAT
>NZ_RZTJ01000042.1:0-15383 GCF_003997065.1 Mesorhizobium sp. M6A.T.Ce.TU.016.01.1.1
AGAAGGAGGGGACAATTCGAGCCTTCCTCTGTGGAGTCGCTAGCGATGATCTCGTGAACCGTACTGGCCACGCGCTCTACAAGTCGACTAACAGCGAGGTCATCGGCTGGATAGTCGAGCGCGCCAGTGGCCGGCCGCTGCGTGACTGGCTGATCGAGATCGTCGAGGCCGCGGGTCTCGAAGGATGCTTCCACATCACCTGCGACCGCGAGGGCGTGCCCCTGATTAACGGGGGTGCCTGCCTCTCTGCCCGGGACCTCGCGCGCTACGGCCTGCTCTTCGCGCGCGAGGGTGAGGGTGTCGAGGGCCGCCATGTGGGCGATGCCGCCTTCATCGAAGACACCCGCCGCAACCCCGGGCCTTCTCTCCAGAAGTCACGCCAGTATAGCCGCCAAACCATGACCGACGGCACCTGGCTCGGCCACGGCGGCTGGGGCGGTCAGTACATGCTTGCAAACCCTGACACCGGCACTGTCGTCGTCTACTTCAGCGTGCTCGAGAACAAGAGTGCCTCCGACGGCAACTTCAGCGATCAGCTCGTGGAGATGATGGCCAATCTTGCTGCAGGATTATGAGGTGGTCGTTTCTACGCAGAGAAACATACGGAAGCGGATGCCGCAATCTATTCGCAGTTGATCGAGTATCTCGAAGTGTGCTCCGGGGTCTAATTCGATGGAGACCGCCTGTCGAGTTCCCGCTTGGGTCAGGTGATAGACCAAGATAGCGAGATAGAACGACCTGCCACGATACCCAATCCTGCAATCCAGCGTCTACTCTGCCAAGCGCGATATAGACTTGCTAGCCAAGGTCGCGTGTCGACAAGGGCCGCAATCGCCAGCATCGACAGGGCGGCCATGATGGTCCCAAACATGATCACCGGAAGCGCAAGTGGAGAGTTGGCCTGAACCGGCTTGACGGAACCGGCTGCAGGCCAACTGACAAAACCGTGCGGAAGCAACACTCTTACCGGCGGGGTGCCTTTAGGCCTATTCCGTCAACATTCCTGTCGCACTAGCGTTCAGGGACATTTTGCGGACACCGGTCAATTCTTGCCTCGCACTAAATACTCATTCTCGACGTTAGAGGCAGATGATCCGGAACCACCAGCCGGGGAGACACCAATGCAGGATCGCGACGCTATTGTTATCGGGGCAGGCTTCGCCGGCATGTACATGCTCCACAGCTTGCGGCAGCTTGGCCTGAGTGTGTCTGCGATTGAGCGTGGCAGCGGGGTCGGCGGTGTCTGGCACTGGAACCGTTATCCTGGTGCGCGTTGCGACGTGGAAAGCATGAGCTACTCATATTCCTTCTCGGAGGAACTCGAGCAGGAATGGGTTTGGCCGCACCGCTATGCGATGCAACCTGACATTCTGCGCTATGCCAACCACGTGGCTGATCGTTTCGAACTGCGCCGCGACATCGTTTTCAACGCGACGGTTGCCAAAGCCGAGTATGACGAAACCGAGCTCCGCTGGCTCGTCAGCACAGACGCCGGCGAAACCTTCCGATGCCGCTATCTTGTGATGGCAACTGGCTGTCTGTCCGTTCCCAAGGTGCCCGACCTGACCGGGCTTGAACGCTTCAGAGGGCGCGTGCTGCACACTGCGGATTGGCCGGCGGAGGGACATGACTTCTCCGGCCAGACGGTGGGGCTCATTGGAACTGGTTCGTCGGGTATCCAGTCCATCCCCATCATCGCTAGCCAGGCGAAGCAACTTAGGGTGTTTCAGCGCACTGCCAACTACTCGATCCCGGCCTGGAACAGCCCCCTCCCTGCCGAGCAAGAAGCGGAGTTGAAACGCAAGTATCGGGCACTGCGGCAGAAGGCGCGTGAATCATATGCCGGCGACTATGCCGACGAGTATTATACCTCGGTCCTCGATCTGTCGCCCGCGGAACGCGAAGTTCAGTTCGAAAAGCGCTGGCGGGAAGGCGGCTTCAACTACCAATATGCGTTTGCCGACGTGATGGTGGACGAAAGAGCAAATGATCTTGCGGCCGAGTTCGTCCGCAATAAGATTCGTGCCACTGTCAAGAACCCGAGAGTGGCCGAGATCCTCTGTCCAAAGGACCACCCCTTCGGTTCGAAGCGGCTCTGCGTCGATACCGACTATTTCGAAACCTACAACCGTGAAAACGTCACGATTGTCGATATCAAAGTCGACCCGATCGTCGAGATTACGGAAAGCGGTCTGTGCACGAACGACGGCGAGCATCGGTTTGACACGTTGGTTCTCGCGACCGGCTTCGATGCCATGACCGGCGCACTGAACGCCATCGACATCCGCGGTCGTAGGGGCGCGTTGCTCAAGGAACAGTGGCGCGACGGCCCGCGATCCTATCTGGGCGTGGCTGTGGCAGGCTTTCCCAACATGTTCACGATTACCGGCCCCGGCAGCCCCTCGGTGCTGGCCAACATGATCCTTGCCGGCGAACAGCATGTGGAGTGGATTGCTAGTTTCATCGCCCATGCTGAAGCGAACGGGCTTCGCGAGATAGAGGCAAAAAGCGAAGCACAGGAAGATTGGGCGCGTATGGTGACCGAAAGCGCCGCCAAGACGCTCTATGTGAAGGCAAACTCCTGGTACCTCGGCGCCAATGTACCAGGCAAGGCGCGCATTTTTATGCCGTATGTCGACGGTTTCCAGGTTTATGCCCACGCCTGCGAAGAGGTCGCGAAAAGCGGCTATCGCGGTTTCCGTATGGGCTAATGGGGCCGTCGACCAGAATCTTTTATCCTTGCAAGCAGCAGAGTAGTGTCCCGATGAGCCACATCGAGTTTCTCTCCGAAGACGCCGTCTCGCATTTTTGCGAACCGGTCGGTCAGCTACCTAGCCCACATGTCCTTAACGAAGAGGCAGAAGGGCCCGAAACGATCATGAGCGAGAGACCCACTATCGCAAGCCGCGATTGCGGAGAAATAAGATGAGTTCAGCCGCCCCAGTCGTCATTGTCGCCGGCGGCAGCTCAGGCATTGGGCTCGCCTGCTGCCGGCGCTTCGCCGCCAATGGCGCGACCGTAATCTCAGGTGATCTTAGGCAGTCTGCTGCGGGTCAGGGAACAGGGGAATGGATCGAGCTCGACGTCACCGACCCCGATCGCTGGCTAGCTATGGTTGACAGCGTGCGCGCGCGGTATGGCCGGCTCGATGCGCTGGTCAACTCTGCCGGCATTCTATTCGAAGGAACGGTTGAAAGCACCTCATTGGAACTGTGGCGCAAAGTCATGGCCGTGAACCTCTACGGGACATTCTTCGGCTGTCAGGCCGTGCTGCCCCTGATGCGGCAAACCGGCGGCGGCGCGATCATCAACGTGTCATCGGTTTCTGGGATCAAAGCTGACGCTGAGCTTGCTGCCTATGATGCAAGCAAGGGAGCGGTGCGCCTTCTCAGCAAGGAGGTAGCACTTTTCTGTGCCCGGCGCGGCGATCCCATCCGCTGCAATTCAGTGCATCCTGGCGTAGTCGATACTCCCATGTTGACGGGTTTCTTCGCCGAAGCCACCCTATCGTCTGAGCAGCAATGGAATGACGCTCAGCCGATCGGCCGGCGCATCGTCCCCGATGAGGTCGCCAACCTCATCGTCTGGCTGTGCTCGTCGGAGGCCTCATTCCTTACCGGCGCCGAGTATGTAATCGATGGGGGGGCAACTGCATGAAACTCGCCGGCAAAGTAGCCATCGTGACAGGTGCCGCTTCGGGCATAGGCGCTGCCATTGCAGAGCGCTTCCGTTCGGAAGGCGCAGTGATCGTGTCGGCTGACCTTGAAGCCATTTCCGGACCGGAGTCACGGCAAATGGATGTCTCCGTCGAGGAAGACTGGGTGTCACTGATCCGTGAGATTCTCGCGCGGCACGGCGGCATTGACGTTCTCGTCAATGCCGCCGGCATCTCGCTCCACGGAGATACGGTTGAGGCCTGCACCCCCGAAACCCTCGCGAGAACCTTCGCGGTTAATCTGGATGGTATGTTTCTCGGCTGTAAGCATGTGATTGCGCCCATGCGGCAGCAAGGAAACGGCTCCATTATCAACATCGGCTCAATTCTCGGCCGCGTTGCTGACGGCGCCTCTGCCGCCTATACGGCGAGCAAAGGAGGCGTCGGCATGCTGACCAAGTCGACAGCGCTTCACCTCGCTAGGACGGCGCTCGGTGTGCGCTGCAACCAGGTCTCACCGACCTACACACTCACTCCCATGATGGAGCGCTGGCTGGCCGAGCTTCCGGCCGGAAATCGCCAAGCGCTTGAAAATGCCCATCCGCTCGGTCGGCTCGGTCGGCCGCAGGACATCGCTGCGGCTGCGCTGTTTTTGGCGAGCGATGAGTCGCAGGCCATCACTGGCGCGGACTTCCTCGTGGATGGCGGCTACACGGCGCAATGAATTCAGCGGCTCTCCTTGTCGGTTTGGCAGTGAGGCGCACTACTCCGGAGGTTCACGACCCGCGAATTTCGGCGATAGCGGTCGTCGTTTTCCACTCTGCAAGTTCCTCTAACTGAGGCTGGCTCGAACGTTCAGCTATCCCTCCTTCTTGAGTGGCTGCCTAGATGCTCTAGAAGCAGGAGGAAAAGTTCGCGCTCAGTCGTGATGTCGAGTTTCTCGTAAATACAGTTACGATGATTTTTGACAGTGCCGCGACTGATGCCCAATTTCTTCGCGATCAACAGGGTAGGATAGCCAGCCAGAATGAGCTTCACCACCTCGCTCTCACGCGGGGTAAGCTCACTCATGCTGAACGAATTCACGCCACCATCTATGTCCAGCCCGTCTATCCGAACGGGTGCCTCCCGCAGGACATAAATCCATCCCTCGTCAAGTGCGGGCAAACCTAACTGGAGAGGTTGGATCGCGAGGGTGTGTCGATCGCCAATGCACAGTGACGTATGGTTGCCATTCAAGGATGCATCCAGACTGGACGCCAGTCCTGGAACGTCTATTTCCGCTTGATCCCACCCGCTGCTCGCGAAGAGGCGTTCGCCGCGAGCACCGATGATCAGGACAGCATGCGACCCATGCGACGCTGCAGCCATCGCGGCTTTCACTTCGAGCGTCTTGCCTATGCAAGAGAGATGCGCCTCCTGCAAACCGAGGATGAGCGGATAGAAATTCCGCAGCAACCGAATGCTCTCGACCGAGTATTGACCGTGTGTACGTTCGAGGAATAACCCCAGCGTCGATCCGCAAAACCAGGGCAGAAGAATGCCGACTTCATCCGAGATGCCGATCATCGGGTTGAAGACCTTGATAAAGGTCCCGTCATAGTCCAGCGACGCCACATCATGAAGCGTGACCACACCGCATTGCCGACTCCCCGCCCAGTACCGCAGAAACGGATCAAACTGATAGTAGCTCGACAGATACAAGTCCCGGCAGTCGTCCGGCACGCCCTCGCTAAAGAAAAATTCTGGGCTCACACCATCGAAATACCCGATAGCTATGCGGCGATCCCAGTCCAGGAGCGTCGCAAGGAGACGCAGGAGACGATCATGAAAAGCGGCGCTCCCTACCGCGCGTGCCGTTTCTCCCAAAGTGATGGCCAACGGCGGGCCGCCTGCGTCAACAATACCAAGCATGACTACCTTGCTCTTCGCTTAATTATCGCTACTTCGTGTCAAAACCTCGCCTGCCAGCAGTTTCTTGACGTGCTTCCCGTTTCTCGGCGCCTATCGGTTAGCTCTGTTCAAGGTTGAGCTACTTCCCATTTTGTATCGCCCTATGCAGCAACTTCCGGGGTCAGCCATGGGAAATACTCCGTTAGTGGGTTGCAGCTTCAGAGAACACCTGCATGACCACCACGCCGCTAACAATCAGGGCAATACCAATGATTGCTGCCGTATCCAACACCTGTCGGAAGATAACCACGCTGATTGTCGCAGTCAGTACGATGCCGAGACCTGACCATATGGCATAGGCAACACCGAGTGGCATGCTTTTCAGTGCTTGCGACAGGAACCAGAACGATACCCCGTATAAGGCGATGAAAGTCAGCGTCGGCACTATTTTTGTAAACTGTTGGGACTTCTGCAGAAATGTAGAACCCGTGACCTCGAATAGGATTGCGAGGCCGAGGCATGAGTAGGCGACAAGAGCGTTTCTCACTGCCATGTCGATTCATGATTGTCGGAAGCCCCGGAATTGCCCCTTACCTGTGATGGTGTTTGGCCGTGCACTCTTTTGAAGCTTCTCGTAAAATGGGAAGCGTTCTTCAGGCCAACCTCCAGCGCGACTTCAATGTTCGAAGCCCTCGTCTTTGAGATCATTCGTTTGGCGTAATCCATGCGAATCTGTTTGAAGGCTCGTGCCGGGGAGAGCCCTGTTGTTTCGATGAAGACCCGCTCGAGCTGCCGCCGCGAGACACCGATCCTTGCTGCCAGATCTTCAATCGTCATCCCGTCGAGGTTCTGCTCCATGGTCATGAGCGCGACTTTGACGTGGATGTTGCTGAAATCCTTAAACAGAGGCCGGCGAGGCTGGATGTGCACGGAGGGTCTGGCCTGGTCGATTTGAAGAACCTCGAGCGCGTTCCGTTCGGCCCGGCTGCTGATGTGGCGTCGCACCAGCGTGGCCGCCATATCCGCAGCACTGGTTCCTCCGACGCAAGAACCGCGCCTCCGATCGAGATTGAAAATGCAGTCCGCGCGGACGGGATTGTCCGGAAAGCGTTCGCGGAACTCCTTTATATGCAACCAGCTTACGCAGGTCTGATGATACCGCATCAATCCTGCTTCGGCCAAGATGAACGATCCCGTACAGACTCCGATGAGCGGCACCTTGGCGGCTGCCGCTCGTTTGAGAAAATCGATGGTCTCGCGATCGACCGGATTTTCATCATTGAGAAGACCTCCGACCACGACGATGTACTGAAATCGGCTTGGGTCGACAAACGCTGACGTGGGAGCGACGCTAATACCGCAACTCGAGGTAATGAGGTTGCGGCTGCTGCTCATGACTTGCCAGTCTGCGGTTACACGCCCTGAATGGTCCAGTTCATCGCTTGCGAGGCGGATTGTGTCGACGAACAGCGCGAATGCCGAAAGCGTGAATGCGCGGGCGAGGATAAATCCGATTGTGAGCTTTTGGGGTAAAGCGTTCATGTTGCGACCTACGTGATGGGCTAAGTGACGGGCGCCCCGGTGATCAGGAATGCAGAAGCGATTTGAGTTCGATATCCAAATCGGCAACGACCTTGGGGCCCGGCGATTTCCCGGCTTCAATCAGACGCTTGGACACCATGAACACGGCAGGCTGGTTGATGGCATCGACCGCCAGGAGCTCGTCGCCCCGATAGTGCCAAATGGAGAGGGCGTTTTCGGAAATCTTTCTCATGACTGCTGAATCATGTCCTGCGGCCAATCCAACGATCTGTAACTTGATGTCGAACTGATCTGACCAGAACCAAGGCTTTGCTGTATAGCCTCCAGCAGCGAGCATGATCGTTTTTGCGACGGCCTCGCCCTGATCGATGCCGTTGCCAACGCTTTCGAGTCTTATGCGTCGTCCTTTCCAAGGGAATGAGGCACAATCGCCGGCGGCAAAAATGGTCGGATCAGAGGTCCGGCATTGGGCGTCAACCTTGATGCCGTTGTCGATTTCCAATCCGGCCGCCTGGGCCAATTCGACATTCGGGTGGATCCCGATGCCGACGATTACGAAATCCACGTCAAACGCGCGCCCGTCTTTCATGTGGGCCTGCGCCACACGGCCATCGCGGCCAGTCAGCATCGCTAGCTCAACGCCCTCGCAAATCTCCACGTCGTGGCTTCGGTGGAGCTGTTGAAAGAATGATGCCGTTTGAACCGACGCCACGCGCTGCAAGATCCGCGGCGCGCTTTCGATCAGGGTGACCCTTAGTCCAAGCTTTGACGAGACGGCAGCGGCTTCGAGGCCGATATATCCGCCACCGACAACAAGTACATGGCGCCCCGCCTTGAACTCCGGCGCCATTTTCTTGGTGTCCGCGATGGACCTGACATAGTAGACACCTTCAAGGTCTCCGCCTTGTTCCTGGTTCAAGAGCCGAGGCCGAGACCCGGTCGCAAGAACGAGATGACTGTAGGGCAGAACCGACCGATCGCTTAGCAATACGTTCTGGCGCTGTCTGTCGATTTCTTCAACCTGGGCTCCGAGACGGAGCTGAATCGCATTCTGCTCGTAAAAGGCGAGCGGCCTCAAGAACAACCGTTCTTCAGTGATATCGCCCAGCAGATACCCTTTGGAAAGCGGCGGACGCTGATACGGCAGCTGGGGCTCGTTGCCGACCAATGTAATCGGCCCGATATGCCCAAAGTCCCGCAACTTCGCACAGACGGAAAAACCCGCTTGGCCGGCCCCAACGACGACGACCGGGCCGTTCTTGTCGATCGTTTCGTTGGTCATGCCAAGTCCCCTCAGTTGGCGCGCAGGGGCGCTATCGCCTTCAGCATTGCGGTGATGAGGCCGTCGCGATGCGCTGCCAAATCTGCAGGGGTCTGGCCGTCAGCTGCTTGGGCGATGCCAGAAACCAGTTGCTTCGCAAGCTCCGGTTCCAGATGAAGGACCCCAAGATCGTCCCACCAGCGATTGAAGCTGTCCGTATAGCGCTCGCAAAAAGCGGCTAAGCCACCTTCTCCCGCGCCGAGGTGGAACAACATTGTTGGACCCATGGCGGCCCAACGAAGGCCCGGTCCAGCCCACATCGCCTTGTCGACGTCTTCGACGCTTGCCACGCCTGTCTTTACAAGATGAATTGCCTCGCGCCACACGGCGGCTTGCAGGCGGTTAGCCACGTGGCCGGGCACTTCGCGGTTGACGCGGATAGTGACCTTGCCGGCGCTGGCATAGAAGCGTTCGACGGTTTCAATGACGCCGTGCCCCGTCCGCTCATTGCCCTTTACCTCAACCAAAGGAATGAGGTGCGGAGGATTGAAGGGATGCCCAAGGACGAAACGAGAAGGGTCCTTCCACCCGGCTTGCATTTCGGTGAGGGTCAGCCCCGAAGCAGACGTCGCCACGACGGCTTCGGGCGTTATGGCAGGCTCAATAGTGGCGTAGAGCTCATGTTTGATCGGAAGCCTCTCGGGAACGCTTTCCTGAATGAACTGAGCGCCATCGACAGCCTTGGTCGCCGACTTATGAAAACTGACCCGATCCGGGTTGCCGTTCTTGGCGAGGCCGAGGTCTTTCAGCACGGGCCAGGCATTCTCAACGTACTTCCTCACCTGGGTTTCAGCGGAGTCCGAAACGTCAAAAACGGAGACGCTGTAGCCCGAAGCCAGGAACAACGCCGTCCAGCTCGCGCCAATGACGCCCGCACCAAGTACTGCCGTGTGCTTGAGATCAGACATTTAAAATAATCCAGGTTGCAAGGGAGATGCTGCGGTGAGCCCGCCATCGATGATGAAACATTGCCCGGTCACGAACGATGCCTGGTCGGAAACCAACCAGGCCACGGCATTGGCAATATCTTCTGGCTCGCCCAGCCTGCCGACTGCATGCCTGGCGACCGCATCTGCCTCGGCTCGCTCAGGAGCGCGGGCCAAAGCAAAGCCTTCTGATGCCATGCCGGTCCTGATCCACCCGGGGCTTACGGCGTTGCACCGCACACGGGGCCCGTGATCGACTGCGATGGAACGGGTAAGGCCGTGAACGAACGCCTTTGAGGCGTTGTAGACGGCCATCCGAGGATCCGAAACGTTGCCGGAAATAGATCCTATATTGACGATGCTGCCTCCGTGTTCCGACATTTGCGGCAATACTTCGCGGCACATGTTGAAGGTACCCTTGCAATTGGTGCCGACCACCACATCCCAGTCATCATCGCTGGTCTCGATGACGGTTTTTTCAAGCTGAACCCCGGCATTGTTGACCAGAATGGCCGCGCTGCCGAAGTTCTCGCCTGCCGCCCTAACCAGCGCCGCCGCGTGATTCCTGTCGGCAACGTCAGCCTGAACCCAGACTACGGAGCTTGACAGATCCTGAGGTCGGCTACCCCGACCGCAGGTCACGACGCTCGCGCCATCGGCAAGAAGGCGATCGACGATGGCGCGGCCAATTCCGCGCCCGCCTCCTGTTACGATGGCCACTTTGCCATCCATTCCGGTTTCGCTTGCCACCTTACTCGCCCTCGGTTTGCTCATGTGTGTGAGACCATGACGTGGCGAACGGCTGTGTACGCATTAAGGGCGTACACAGACATGTCGCTGCCGGTGCCGGACCCCCTCATGGCCGCCCATGGCATCTCGGGCGTCGCCACACCGTGCGCGTTTACCCAAGTGAAGCCGTAGCGGAGGCGTTTTGTTACCGACATGGCCGTTCCGACGTCACGCGTCCAAACGGAAGACGCTAGTCCGTAGCGCCCCGAATTTGCTATCCGTATGGCCTCCGCGACGTCTGAAAATCTGGATAGTGTGACGACCGGTCCAAAGACCTCGCTCTGAGCGATCTCAGCGTCGTTGTCGACGTTGGCGATCACCGTAGGCTTGTAAAAATAGCCGGGTCCGTCGCCCACGTCGCCACCAAGCACGATCTCGGCCGTTCCCCGGGCCCGTTCCACAAACCCGGCGACCCGATCCCGGTGTGCAGCCGATACAAGCGGCCCCATTTCCGTCCCCGGGGCCCTCTGCGCTCCGACCTTGATCTCCGCGACCTCCGAGGCGACAGCGGCAACGAGGGCGTCATAGATGCTGTCGTCGGCCAGAACCCGGCAGGGTTGGGCGCAATCCTGTCCCGCATTGAAAAAGCTGGCCCCTCGGAGCGTTTTCGCGACAGTTGGAATGTCAGCGTCGGCGAACACGATGACCGGGGCTTTTCCACCCAGTTCGAGGTGGACATGCTTAAGCGTCTGCGCTGCGGCACGCATGGCGGCCATGCCGGTCGCCGGCGATCCTGTAATGGCGATCACCTCGATATCGGCGGCATGGATCAGCCGATCTCCAACCGTGGCGCCTCGACCGTGGATTACATTGAGAACGCCTTTGGGCAGGACCGACGCCAAGAGCTCGGCCAGATACAGGGTGGACAGCGGGGTGATTTCCGAGGGTTTGAGGACGACAGTACAGCCCGCCGCCAACGCCGCGGCAATTTTCCAGGCCGCCATCATTAGTGGATAGTTCCAAGGGGTGATCGCCGCCACCGGTCCCAAAGGGTCCCGCCGGATCATGCTCGTGTGGCCCGCAACATATTCCCCCGCCGCCGATCCGGTCATCGTGCGAATGGCACCTGCAAAAAAGCGAAAGGTGTCAACGATGAGGGGCAGCTCGTCATTGTAGGCCGACGGCCAAGGCTTCCCGACGTCCAGGCTTTCCAGTTCGGCTAACTGCTGGCCGTTTGCCTCGATGAGATCGGCTATGCTCAGGAGAAGGCTTGATCGATGCGCGGGGGAAGTCAGGGAATAATGCTCGAAGGCCTCGGCCGCCGCTCTTACGGCTGCATCAACCTGTTCAAAACTCGACTCCCGGACCTGCGAGATCACCAGGGCCGTTGCTGGATCTACGATCGCATGGCTCTCGCCATCGCCCTCAACCAGTTCGCCATTGATAAGAAGCCTGGTGTACATGCTAGAACGCAACCTGGTCGGCACCCTTCAGGTGCAACCGCTTGCGGACCTCTTCCGGGGTGGCGATCGTGCGCCCCAGATTTTCAACGATCGCGCGAATTTTCCGGACCTGTTCCGCGCTCGATTTGGCTTTCTCGCCGGGCCCAATGTAGAGACTGTCCTCCATTCCGACGCGCAAATTGCCGCCGAGTAGGGCGGCTTGGGTCGTGAACGGGATCTGATGGCGGCCGGCCGCTAGCACAGACCACTCGTAGTCGTCACCAAACAGCTTTTCGGCGATGGTGTGCATGTGGACCAGATTGTCGAGATCGGCTCCCACACCTCCAAGGATACCGAATACCATCTGGACGAAGAAGGGCGGCTTGATCCAGCCTTGGTCCACGACCCAAGCGAGATTGTAGAGATGGCCCAGATCGTAGCACTCGAATTCGAAGCGTGTACCATGCCCGTCCCCGAGCTCACGTAACGAATATTCGATGTCGCCGAACGTGTTGCGAAAGATGAAGTCCTTGGTCATGGCCAGAAATTCAGGCTCCCAAGCGTGCTTCCAGCCCTTGTATTTATCGAGCATCGGAAAGATGCCGAAATTCATGGAACCCATGTTCATGGAGGCCATCTCGGGGCTGGTTCTCAAAGCTGCCTGAAGTCGCTCCTCGCGGGTCATGCCGAGCCCGCCGCCCGTCGTGATGTTGAGGACTGCGTCACAGGATTGCTTGATGCGCGGCAAAAACTCTTGAAACAGTTCCGGCCTGGCGTCCGGCTTGCCCGTTTCCGGGTTGCGGGCATGCAGATGGATGATCGCAGCGCCTGCTTCGGCAGCTTCAATGCTGGCTTGCGCGATCTCAGTGGGGGTTATCGGCAGGTACTCCGACATTGTCGGCGTATGGATTGCGCCGGTCGGAGCGCAGGTAATGATTACTGGTTTAGCCATTTTCAAAGTCTCATCTGCTGGACTTGGGCCGTGAGCCCGCCGTCAAGGATCCACAATTGTCCGCTCGCGTAGCGAGCCTCGTCCCCCGCCAACCAATTCACCAGGTTGGCGACATCATCAGGGGTGCCGTAATTTCGGATCGGGTGCACGTTTCGCACTGCATCGCGGAGGGTTTCGACGGTGCCGCCGCCACCACCCGATCCTGCTCCGGCAAAGAAGGCCTGGAGCATGGGGGTATCTATGTATCCGGGGCAGATTGCATTGACCCGGATGCCTTCGGGACCATGGTCGCAAGCCATCGCACGCGTGAGGGCATGGACGGCGCCCTTGCTGGCGCAATAGGCCGCAAGGGCCGGGTCGGCGATAAATCCGTCATAGCTGCCGAAATTGATGATTGATGCTGTAGTCCCTTGGCTGACTGCCTTTCGCATTAGGGGGAGGGCGTATTTGGACGTCAGGAAAGTGCCGGTGACATTGACGGCGAAGCAGCGGTTCCACTCGCTGAGCGACGTATGTTCGATGGTTTTCTCGATCTCGATTCCGGCGGCATTGACCAGAATGTCCAGTTTCCCGCTTTCGCGTCCGATGAGCTCGAAGGCATCGGCGACATTGGTCTCCAACGTCACGTCCAGACGGACAAAGCGGGTCTCACCCTCCGCGGTGTCACCCAATGATCCGGTTTGCGAGAGGTCTCCAGCATAGACGGTCGCCCCTTCTTTGACGAGACGCGCGCCGATCGCCCGACCGATCCCTCCTCGGCCGCCGGTCACGAGCGCTACTTTACCTGAGAGATTGCCGCCCACGGTTCACCGCCTGCTGTTGGATCTGTGCATTTGTAGAGGAGCGTCGACCTGTTGCGGCGCTCCTGCAGCCCGGTTTCGCAGACCGGTTAGGGGGCAGCTCGCGCGTAGGCGTCAAGGACCAGTCCGTGGAAATGGTGCAGGGCGTGCTCTGACTGTCCTGACCCATTGGGATCATTCACGATGCGGCCTTGTGTGAAGGCTGGCGTGTTCATGCCCTTCTGCACACTTTCGACCAGGCCAATATCCTCGGCCTGAAGCACCTCGTCGAGATACTTGATCGTCTGCAGTTCGGTGGCGTCGGGCTCTTTGCTCTCCAGGAAAAAGTCATAGGTTTCAAACGTGCGGTCGGGACCGGCCGGGATGATGCTCAGCACGATCATTGAGGACCGGCCCGGATAACGCATCAGGCAGGTATTGGGCCATAACCACCAGACCGCATGGGTCCGGACCGTCGCGTTGGACACATCGTAGGCGGTATTGGCTGACTTGCCGGCATCGGCCATGTGGCTGGAATATATGCCGTGGGTGGTCACCTTGTAGGTGCTCATGTCGACGAGCGAACAGAAGTCCTTGTGCGCCGTCGGGCAATGGTAGCATTCAAGGAAGTTGTCGACGATGTTCTTCCAGTTCGACTTGATGTCATAGGTCAGCCGATGGGCGAACGTGAGCTTGTCGATGTCCGGTGCCCAGTGGCGGATCTCCGTTTCCAGATCCCCGGTCTGCGATTTCAGAGAGGGAGCCGACGGATCGAGATTGACGTAGATGAAGCCGCAGAATTCCTCGACCTGGACTTGGTCAAGGCAAATGTCCTTGGTCTGGAAGTTCTCGAGGGTATCAGTATGGGGCGCACGGACTAGCTGGCCGTCAAGGCGGTACGTCCAGGCATGGTAGGGGCACATTATCTTGTTTGAATTCCCTTCGCCGGACAGGAGGGCGTGGGCACGGTGTTTGCACACGTTGTAGAAGGCTCGCAGAACACCCTCGCGGTCTCTCACCACAGCCACCGGCTGCCCGGCAATCTCGACGGCAAGATAGTCGCCGGGATTCCTGACCTTCTCGACATGGCATACCCACTGCCATGTTTTGGCAAGGATCGCGCTCACATCGACGTCATGCCAGCATGGATCGGTATAGGCGTCGCTCTTGAGAGATAGCGAGGCGGACGGATTAGGGGAGTACCCCTCCCTGATTGAGGCAAAATCGTTTTGGGAAGGGCGCAGGGTCATCGGATCACCTTATGTTTTCGCGACAGCGTGGCCGGCAACAGAGCTCAAGCTTGGGACCGCCGCCGACAACAATCTATGCGCGGTTCGCCATTGGTTTAGCATTTTCCGACAGAGGCCGCCCTGACGTGCTTATACGATGTTCTGGGCCTTGCGGTGCATCGGCCATGCCCTGAACTCGAACGGAATACGCCCTTCGACTCGGTCCGAGCGTGGGGGAAGCCCAAACCGCTCGCGGTAAGCCCGGCTGAAATGCACTTGGCTCGAAAACCCCGATGCAATGGCGATCTCTGACATAAGCATGTCTGTCTGGGTGACGAGGCCGCGCGCTCGATCCAGGCGGATATCGCGATAGTAGAGTGCAGGCGTCTTGCCGACATATTGTTTGAAGAGCCGGTCAAGCTGCCTTTGTGAAACATCCGCCTTGTCGCAAAGCTCCGGGATTGAGAGCGTCTGCTCGAGGTGCAGTTCCATGATCGAAATGACGTACCGAACAACCTTGGGTGTCGTCCTCCCCAAGGGCTCTGCACCCGCTGGGTTTTGCGACGTGCCGGCAGGCCTCAGCGTCGGGTGGAAGATGTAGCGAGCAGCAGCATTCGCCAAAGCGTCTCCCGCGCTTGCCCGGATGAGATGGAGGGCGATGTCGGCCGAAGCGATCCCGCCGCAGCAGGTGAAACGCTTCCCGTCATGAATGAATATATCTTCCGAGACTTCGACTTCCGGGTAGAGTTCCTTGAAGGAATCGATGTGCTCGTAGTGCACGGTGGCACGCCGCCCGTTGAGCAGCCCGGCGTCGGCGAGAATAAAGGCGCCGGTGTCGAGCCCTCCGATGATACACCCGGTGCGAGCCCACTTCCGCAGCGTCGCGAGAAGGAGAGGAGTGCTTGCCGTCACTGG
>NZ_RZTJ01000043.1:0-15190 GCF_003997065.1 Mesorhizobium sp. M6A.T.Ce.TU.016.01.1.1
GGCTGGGGCTGGGCCGCCAGGGTCTCGAACAACTGCCCGGCGATCGCCTCGACCTGCTGCGCGAGCAGCTTTACCCTTGGGTTGCTGAAGGCCGGTGCCACGATCGTGCGTAACCGGGCATGCTCGCTCCCCTCGTGTGAAACCAGCCACCCCGGCGAACCGAGGATCACCGAATCCGGTGAAAGCCGCCGGCGGCATTCCCGCGGGCCGGAACGCCGCGTCGGACAGCACCGCCTTGGCCTCGTCGTAGCCTGTCACCCACCAGCCTTCGTGCCCGGACGGGAAGCGCACGCGGTGGATCGGACCGTTGGCGCGTAACGCCAACATCTCGGGCGAGGGCTCGATATGATCTACGCGCCACATCGGCAGCGTCGGCAGCGGTTGTTCGGACATCGTGGCACTTCACTTTCTAACCGATGGAAGGGCAATCCGTGTTGCTAGCATCTCAATTGCAAAGGCCGCGCCAAATCTCACTGGGCAGTAAACGCATGGCTCTCCCCGAAAACCTCCACGATCCCGGCATGTCGACTATGCGGAACCCGACATGTCGGCTTTTGCCAGTGTCAGCTTTCGTTCACGCATGACGCGTTTCGCGCGCCGCCCACCCAAGCCCGTGAGCACGCTCGGCAAGGGCGCCCCAGGCGGCTTGCAGACCATCAGGCCGCATCTCCGCGCCATAACGGCGATCGCGAAGTTATCGATCCGATTGCCAGTTGCTGATGCAAGCTCTTGTGAACGGCCGTTTGGAGCCGGCCCGCAGCCCCGCCGGCAGTATCGAGCAAGCCGCTTGCGCCGGCTCGCCATTAGCAGGCGAGGACGAAGGTCGCCGGCGGCAAACGCACGCGAGCACATTGCAAGCGACATCCGCGAACGCGGCGCCGACTGGTCAGCCTCCGCCTCGGTGCCCGCATATGTCCGCGAGTCGAGCAGCGCCTGCGCCACGAAATGAGCAGAACGCGTTACGAACATCGACCGCCGGCTGCTGCGCATGCGCGATGATGAGGCCTGGTCTCGCAGCGGCATGCGTTCCGAGAGATGCTGCACCAGGTACGAGGCGACCTTATCCAACAAGGCACCACTTGCGCTGTTTTGTGGAGACGAGCGTCGGCATGCATCCATGCGGGTGCTTGAGTGGTGAAGACTCTGAACGACGGTTCCTATGGCGCTGCCGGCGCAATCAGCTGCTTGGGGACGCGTGACGCAGATCAAAGCTCCCCTTGCCGAGCACGGAGCAGGCGAGTGAGAGAGCAGATGAATAGGCGTGTCGCCAATATTTTCGCATTGCTCTAATCGATTATAGTTGTGAGGAGCAATTTGAGACCATTTACTTGCGGCTCAAGTCACCCATAAAAGAAGGCAAGCACCGATTCGGTAGCTTATCCCCTGTCTTTCGCGTACTCGCGGCCGTGGCGCCGGGTGAACGATTGAAGACCGCCGGTCTCACTCGCAGGTGGGTGCCAGGGCGTGGGGCGGTTGGCAAGCCACAGGAGTAGGACAATGTCGAAGGATTCGGGTAAGGGCGATAATCACGGCGGCCGACCGGGCAAGATCGAGATCACGGTGGTGGTGAACGGCCAGCCCACGCAGGTCGAAGCCAATCCCAACCAGCCGCTTCACGTCATTCGTACCAAAGCCCTTGAGAACACGCAGAATGTCGCCCAACCAGCCGAGAATTGGGAATTCAAGGATGAGGCCGGCAACTTGCTCGACGTCGACAAGAAGCTTGGCGATTTCGGTTTCCCGAATACTGTGACCCTGTTCCTCAGCCTGAAGGCGGGCGTCGCAGGTGCCTAAACCCCAAAGTGTGGATCCGGAGGTCTCCCGAGCGAAGTTTGATCGGGAGATCGGCCGGTTCCGGCCATATGCTGATGTCTATCGGGCTCAGGGCTGCTTCTTGATCGAGGCGACTTTTCCGCGCGCTTTCTTCATTTTCGCCAGCCCCAAGTTAAAGCCACGGGTGGTCAGCGCAGCGAGCGAGGTCGACTTCACCGACTACGACTTAAGACCACCGTCCGTGGTCTTCGTCGATCCGTTTACGCGTGATCCGATTGCCCGGAAAGATCTATACCTGAAAATGCTTAGACGTCCGCCGCTGCCCGGAACGCCGCCGGAGATGATAGGAGCTCTCATCCAGCAGAACGCCGTGCCGCTGACGGACTTCATCCAGGCCAACAGTCCCGAGGACGAACCATTCCTGTGCATGGCGGGCGTCCGGGAATACCACGACAATCCAGCCCATTCAGGTGATCCATGGCTACTTCATCGGGGTTCTGGCGAAGGCTGTTTGGCCTTCATCCTGGACAAGATCATCAAGTACGGAATCGTTCCTATAGAGCAGTTGCAGATTCAACTCCAACCGACAATCGTAGGAATGGTGGTATCCCCTCAGGCGATACAAGAATGACTGGTTTGAGAGATGTAACGATCGTGACTCTCCCGCGCGGCTGCATCTCGACCACGCATGGGCATCTGCGCTCAGTTGGTCGCGAGGGCAATGAGGGGATGGCACTTTGGGTCGGCGTTCAGGAAGACCGGCACTTTGCCGTAACAGAGACGGTTATCCCGGCGCAGCGTCACATTCGAACAAACGATGGCGTTTGCGTGATCGTTGCGGCCGAAGAACTGCACCGGCTCAATGTCTGGCTCTACAAAAGCGGCCTGAAACTCTTGGCCCAGATTCACAGCCATCCGGGCCGCGCCTACCATTCGACGACGGACGACGCTTATGCGGTTGCTACCACGGTTGGGTGTCTGTCGCTGGTGGTGCCGAATTTCGCCCGCGAGCCTTTCGATTTTGCTCGGGTCGCCGCCTATCGGCTTGACGAAAAGGCCAAATGGAATGCGCTCCCTCCCGCGGCACTGTCGCGAATGATCATGATATCGAGTTGAACAATGGCATTCGCTAACTTCATCGATCGCGCCGCCACGGCGGCATCTCAGGTCCTGGCCGATTTTCATCTGGGAGACTTCAAAGCAGCTCTTGAAAAGCAGGTCGTGGCAGTCGCCTTCGACCATCAGGCCGCTTCCTGCGCCGAAGGCCAGGCGACATTAGATCTTGCGGTGAGATTGCTCGCTAGGCTCTACCCGGTTCTGGCGATACTCCCGCTGGACAGCGCGGCGAGCTCTCAAGCCCAAGCGCTGGAGCGCTTGGCAAAGTCGATCAATCCAAAAGTCGGCATCCGGCGTTCCGGCAAGTCTGCCACCGTCTGCGTCGTTGCAGGGGTAACGCGCCCATCACTCCGGTGCCCGATCTTTTTCGTGGGATCGGACGGTTGGGCGGCAAAGCTGTCGCGTACGGACCCGGTGGGCTCTGGCCCAAGTCTGCTGCCTTATGGAGCTGGCGCCGCCAGTTGCTTCGGCGCCGCCAACGTCTTTCGAACTATCTTCGCCGCCCAGTTGACCGGCGCCGAGTTGGACGAAACCATCGACCTCTCGCTATGCAGCTACGACAAGACCAAAGCCGGGGAGGCTGGCCCGATCGACTTTCCAGTCGACCTTGGCGAAACCCACCTCGTTGGGCTCGGTGCGATAGGCCATGGCTCGCTTTGGGCGCTAGCGAGACAACCCGATCTCAAGGGTCGTCTGCATGTAATCGATCACGAAGCGATCGAACTCTCAAACCTGCAGCGCTACGCATTGGCCGGCCAGGCGGAGATTGGTATGTCCAAGGCGGTTCTTGCAGCCACCGCCCTTAGATCGACTGCCCTTGAGGTCGAGGCGCACCCTCTGACGTGGGCAGAATATGTTGCGCGCCGGGGCAATTGGGTCTTCGACCAAGTGGGTGTGGCGCTTGACACCGCCGCCGACCGTCTGGCTGTCCAAGGTGCACTGCCGCGATGGATCGCAAACGCTTGGACGCAGGAGCACGATCTCGGTATCTCCCGGCATGGTTTCGATGACGGCCAGGCTTGCCTTTGTTGCATGTACCTGCCATCCGGAAAATCCAAGGACGAGCACCAGCTGATTGCCGAGGAACTCGGAATACCGGAAGCACACGAGCAGGTGAAAACGCTCCTGCAGACCAATGCCGGAGTTCCCAACGACTTTGTAGTTCGCGTGGCTACAGCGATGGCTGTGCCGTTTGAACCGCTAGCCCCGTTTGTCGGCCAGCCCCTGCGCTCCTTTTATCAGCAGGCTATCTGCGGCGGTCTGGTGTTCCAGCTTAGCGAAGGAAGTCGCCGCGTTCGAACTGTCGTTCCGATGGCCTTTCAGTCGGTGCTTGCCGGGATTATGCTTGCCGCGGATTTGGTCAAACATAGTGCGGGGTTTCCCATGAGCCCGACGACGAGCACTCGGGTGAATCTTCTGCGCCCCCTTGGCTCTCACTTGCACGATCCGAAGGCCAAGGACTCCAGCGGCCGCTGCATCTGTAGCGACGACGATTTCATTGCCGCTTACAGGCGCAAATACGGCGAGCCCGTTGATCAGGTAAGCGATGTCTCGGCCGCCTAAGCAGACGCGCACCTCTCCGTGGACGCAGGGGGCGCGGCTTGTGGGCGTGACCATGGGCGCCATTATGACACGCTTGGCCCGCTCCTTTGCCCGCCTATCGTCCTCCGCGCATGATCCCTGACACCTCCTTGCCGACGTGATGATCCAGCACCAGCCGCCATGGCACCAGAGGCTGGTCAAACCTCCGTTGTTGGCCGGTTTGGACAGTGCTGCATCAGGTCTCGACCGACGTCTCGACAGTCAGGGCTGCTTCGACGGGTGTGAAGATGTCAACATCGACCCCAGGCGCCCGAATCGTCACAATCAGGGCGTACCGAGCCAGAGCGTCGACGCGTTCCAGGTAAGGCTTCTCCTTCCACCAGCCCCCGACCGGGAACACGCCGATCGCGTCACGCTCGGCGAGATCGGCGGCGCTGCCCGACCAGAAATCGGCGTGCAACGAGCCGCGATCGCGGAAGGTGCCGAGCAGCCACTCTTCTCCGCCTCCAGCAGGCGCCCCTTCCTCCTCGTCCCGAGCGGCCTGATTGATGCGGGCTCGGAATTCGTCGACTGTCTCGGTCGCTGACTTTACTCTGAACCGAAGACCATGGGACGCGTAACGATGCCGGCGGGTCCATCCGCGTTCACCGGGGTTGGGTTCGATGAAATAGGACAGCGTGACGCGGAGCTCGACCTGGGCAGCGCCGAGCGCCGCGAGCTGCTCCTTCGGCCAAGGCAGGCGATGCAGCTTTCATGTCACGCGTTTTGGCAGCCGCGCCGCCCTCGCGCTGGAAAGGCTGAAGCTCATCTTCAACGATAAGCGTGAGGTCGTTCACCGTTGACAGAAGCGCGCGCCCAAGATCTGGCACGCCATAACCATAGCGCCGCACGAGCGCCTGGATCTCGCCCTTCGCTCCGTTGCACGCATCGATGCGTGCGCGCATCGCCGGAGTCCATTCGGCCGAGTGGACGATCAGGGCGCGAACCGTTTCAGGCCACAGCTCGGGGCGCGCTGATAGAATTAGTCCCGCCATCCGTGCGGCATGGGCCGTTGCCGCGCTCGTATCTCCGAGGGTGGTGAAGTGGCGCAGTTCGGGTCGATAGAAAGTGGTCAATATCTGCAGATCGTCGATCGGCTCGCCAGGCAACACACCGTCATGGGCGAGATTGCCGCCTTCGAAGACGACCTCGGGCTTCACCGGCCACTGCCTGTCCCAAACGACCGAAGTGCGACTGCGCGGCGAGAGCTCGCCGACCGGCGCGATCGGAGCGTAGCCCGCAAAGTCGGTGTCAATGATATCGACCTTTTCTGTGAAAGCGCCGACCGTCAGCGCATTCCAGGCCTGAGAAGGATCATCGACTGCTTCCAGATCGTTGCGCGTCAAATGCTCGGCCGGCATGAGGTCATCGCCGATGTTGCCGGCAGAGAGAACGATCAAGCGTCGCTGTTCCTCTTCGAAACAGAGTTGGTCGATAGCGGCAGACCACGATGTGGGCCTTCCACGCGCCGGACTGGCGCTTGTCACAGCCATTGCGATCGCGCGGCGGCGCTCCGGCGCCTGCACCTCGGCGCGGGCGATCGCTTCCGCGGTGATCGCGCCATAGAGTTCTGGATCGTTTGCCTCGTCTTCTGGCGGAAGGATACGAACACTCTCCAGCCGAAAGGGCAATGGAACTGGATCGCCTCCGACCAGGAGCGGGACCAGATCACCGTACAGGCCGACACCTGCCATTCGCGTCCCGTGGCCGCTCCACGCAGGTGTGTCGTCGCTGCCCCATGCCGGTTTGACGGTGTGCCAGTCTTCAACGGCAAGTGCGGGTTCGATCAACGGGTGGGTGCGACGCACGCCGCTGTCGAGAATGCAGACCGCAATATCGGTTTGAGGTGGTCTGACGCGCCCGAGAAGCTCGTCGCTCCAGTCCCTTTGCTCCGCGCCGCCAAGGCCCATGAAGAAGGACGGCGTATCCTTCGCGCGCCGCAGCTCGGCGACGACATCGCTGTGCGCAATCATGCGGTCGAGCATTGCCGTGCTGGCGAGTGCCAGCATGACCACCCGCTCCGGAAACCTGACCGCATGCGTGCGCAAAGTGATGTTCAGGGCTTCGGCAATGTGCTCGAAGTTCTCGCGGCGACCGTCGCGCAGCCAGACTTCCCACCACACCTGCTCGTCAGCGGCCTGGGGGAAGAGGTCGTCGTGGTCGGTAAACAACGATCGTGCAGTCGCCAGCCTGACTGTCTCCATGCGGGAGACGAGCGGCTCGTTGCGCGGTCTGCCGCGGTCAGTGTCAACGTCTCGATACGCCTCGACTTTCCGCAAATAATAGGCTTGCGCGCTTTGCGGCAGGAACACCGACGCTGTGATGGGAGCACCGGGTTGAGTTGGCTCATGGACGGCGACCAGCTCCATGTGCTGGCGACGATCGGCCAACTGGTCGAGGGCCGCCCGTCCGGACATGGGCAGATCGATCTCGAGATAAAAGCCAGGCGTGCCGACCGACAGCTGGGGGTCACGCGCCGCAATCTGCTGGCGTGCACTTTCGACCGCTTGTTCGATGGATTGCGTCAAGGCCGCAGCATGCGACGCCCGATCACGCGCCGGCAGCGGCGGTGCATGTATAAGTTGGTTGGGCCGCCGATAGGCTTCCCGAATGCCGTTGTTGCGAAGGTGGATATGGGCGCGGTCGCGCGGAAAATCGTCTGCCATTATGATCTGTGCTGTCGCTACTCAGACAGCGAAGCCTGCCGGCGTTCCTTCAGAGCGTCGATGAGCGCTTCCGAGGTGATCCGCTTCCCCCCCCCGCAATATGATGGTTTTTGCAGCGTCGTCGGCCGCGCGGGTGATCTCGGCCTGCGACAGTCTCTCTGCCTGAGAGATCGCCTCGTTCCAGGCAAGCCCTCTGGTGTCGAAGCGGTCGAGTCGAGCCCGAAGCAGCGCCTCGATAATCGGCCGATCGGGCACGGCGTATTCGATGACATCGTCGAAACGGCGGAACAAAGCTCTGTCGAGCAGCTCGGGATGATTTGTTGCCGCAATAATCAGGCTGTGGCTGTCGTCTTGCTCGAGAAACTGCAGAAACGAATTCAGCACGCGCCGAATCTCGCCAACATCCTGGCGTTCGCCTCGACGCGCGCCGATGGCATCGAATTCGTCAAAGAAGTAGACGCCCCGCGTCGCCTGCATTGCATCAAAAACAAGCCGCAGCTTTCCGGCAGTCTCTCCCATGAACTTGGTGATCAAACCATCGAGGACGATCGTGAAAAGGGGCAGATGAAGCTCCCCGGCCAATGCCGATGCGGTCATCGTCTTGCCTGATCCTGGCGGGCCGACCAGAAGCAGTTTGCGACGGGGAACAAGCCCGTGCTCGCGCAAGCTTGCTTGTTGGCGCTGCTCTCCCAGCACGCGGTGCAGGCGCGAGCGCAGACTGTCCGGCAAAATCATGTCGGTCAGTCGCAGGTCCGGATAGCGCACATGCAGGAGCCCTGCGAGCTCGCCCTTTGGCTGAAAAAGGGGAACCGGCCGACTGCTCTTGGCAATCCGGGCGTCCCTGCTCTTGGCTGCGTCGACCAGATCCTTGAGCTCCTGAGCAAGCTTGCCATGGCCTTGACGTGCCTCATGCGCAGCAAGCTGCATCGCGATAGAGAGGAAACGATCCTCGTCGCCGGCAATGTGGCTTTTAAGCAGCGTCACGATATGGCGGGCCGTGGTCATGGCTCTCTTCTGGGGTATCCGTTTACTTGGCGAAGCGCATGCAACCTAAACGCTTTCAACGGCGATTTGTATCGCGCAATGGTGTTTTTTCTCTTGTCGATGTTCGCCCGTGGCAACTTCAGCGGTGAACTGTTGCGCCGCGGTCATAGGCCAGCCGGAATAACGCCGGCCAGCAGACAACAGTCCGCATCTTCGAGCGCTCGAAGTCTGGCCACTCACGCAGCGTGTCGGGTCCGAACGCTCCAAAGCCGCCCCGCCTGGCAGGTCCATGCGACCGATTGCGGGCGTGCGGCCATAAGGTCTACGCGGGCTCGCATGGCTGCCCGCGCCGCTGGCTAAAAAAGCTGTACACCATCTCACGAAACACCAGGTCCGCTCCTTTGCCGGCCGACGGTCCATGAAATCCCCTCCCCACTCACGACACCGGAGACCTCCTTGCCCACATGGCGCTCAAGCACCGGCCGCCATGGCACCAGCGTGAACTCGCGCGACTTCTCAACGACGGCATATTTTCCGCTGGCAAGCTCGACGGAGCGGCGGAGCGTACCCTCTACTCGTCCTCCGGATCGCGCTTCGGCATAGGGCAGGCCAAGTTCCTCCGACAGTTGGCCAGCAACACGGTTCAGTTCTCGCTGGCGCAGGATCGAAAGCATGTTGGCTCGATAGACGATCCGATCCTGTTCTTCATGCGCGAGGCCTTGCGCGATCAGCCACTCCCGCCGGCGAGCTTGCGCCTCTCTCACGTCGCAGCCGAAGCCGGATCCGTGCAAAGGCTCGGGTCTATCGGCAACCAGCTCCCGGTCGAGCCAGGTGGCGCCGTTGAAGCTGACCTGTCGCTCCAGCGCCATTGAGGAGAGCTTGTCGACAACGACAGGCTCGGCCCTGGCCCGCTGGCCCTCATAATTCGCGACGCGATCGAGATGGTCCGGCGCGATGAGCCAGGTGCCGTTCGGCTCTCGCTCAACGCCGCCGGTCGCGCGGCGGATCGCCTCCAGCCGCCGCACATGCGTTCGCGCAAAGCTCTCGGTGGCGGATGGGTCATGCTTCAGGTGGATATCGACGTCGTAACGGCCGCCATGCGCGGCGGCGATTTCGGCGATGGTACGATCGACCTGCCTCGGCTCGGTGTTCCTTGGCGCGACACGCACGATGCAGCCATTAGGCATCGTTTCCATCGCCTCGCCTCTACCGATGTCGATCCAATGGCTCTTACCGTCGACGGCGTCGACGATCATGTAGTGGCGGTCATTGATCTCGTCGGCCAGTCCACGCGCGACAACGCGACCGACGAGAGACTGGACGGGCTCGCCGGCTCGATCGTGGATCACCCAGTCGGCGGCACTGCGGGCAGCCCCCTTGCCGGCCAGTTCGCGGTGCATGGTCTTGATGATGTCGCCGCGTTCGCCGGTGCGGCGCAGCGTGGCTTCGAGCTCATCGTGGAGGCGCCAGGAGCCAGCGCCGACCTCCGCGGCCAGACCCATCCGCTCGAGCTTGCGCAGCCGTCCCTGGTGCAGCGTCTTGCGAATGGCGTCGGGACCGCCCGGCGAGACCAGCCCGTCATCATCACGCATGCTGAGCAGCCGACGGTCGATGCTGGTGAAGCGTTCCTGCTCCATTTCCCGGCGCAGGCGAAGCTCAATCTCGCGGTCGGTTCGCTGACCGAGATCGAGGCTGACCAGCTCGGCCGCCCGCTCGCGGATGCCAGATGAGATATATTCGCGCGCGATGACCAGGTTCTCGCCACGGTCGTCCCTGCCTCGGACGATGATGTGGCTGTGCGGGTGGCCGGTGTTGAAATGATCAACCGCGACCCAGTCGAGCTTCGTGCCGAGGTCTTCCTGCATCTGCGCCATGAGCCGCCGCGTCAGCGGCTTCAGGTCTTCATACTCGATGCCGTCTTCGGCAGCGACGATGAAGCGGAATTGGTGGCGGTCGCCGTCCGCGCGATCGATGAACGCCTTGCCGTCGACGCGGTCGCTGTCGGCGCCGTAGAGCTCGCCAGGCGCACCTTCTCGGGTGACGCCGTCGCGCTGAAGATAGCGTAGATGGGCACGCGCCCCGTCCGCGCCCTTGCCGGCGAGCTTGACGATCCGCGCCTTGACGATCACCCGGCGCTGGCGGAAGGCGGCATACCGGTCGCGCGATTTCAGCAGCGCCGCAGCCGCCCCGCCGCGCCCTGTCCGGCTGCCCGTGAAGCGACCCCCGGGCTGGGGCTGGCCGCCGGCTCGGTTGACGGCTGCCCGGACTTGACCGGCATAGCGTTTGCCTGCCTTCGAGCCGCGCGACCCGATTTTGCCGAGCTTCGGCCTGAACTCGTCATCTGCCATGCGACCTCCCAGACATATCAAGCAAAATCAGACACTTACACGTCCAACCCTCTTGGCACCGGCGGCAGCCTCCTGGAAAAACGATGTGCAGACAAAGATTTAACCGCCTCCTGGAGGCGGTACCTTTATCTTGCCTTACGCGCCCTGCCCTCCAGACGCGCCCCCGTCCGCCCATGGCTAACGCACCAGCTCCCTCGGCTGCGCGCCGTCCTTGCCGAGCGGCACGAAGAGATCGCCGTTTCGCACGCCGGCGTGAACACCGTCATGGATGAAGAACAGCGACCGTCCGAGAGGAGCGATTTGCGCCTTTGGAGCGACAGATTGGCTTTCGAACGTCTCGATGTCGGCCGCCGAAACTCCGGCCGCCTTGAGTTGGTCGAGGTACTCGACGGTCTCTTCTGGCAGCGGTTTGCCACGCTTCAAATGCTCGTCGTAGCGCTCGGGACCGGCATTGTAGGCGCCAAACAGGCCAGGAAATCCGAAGCGGTCATACATGGCGCTGAGATAGGCCGTGCCGGCCAGGATATTGTCGCGCGGATCGTGCGGGTTAGGCCCAAGGCCGTGTTCGACCCGCATCTCCTCATAGGTGCCGGGCATCACCTGCATGAGGCCCATGGCGCCGGCGCGGGAGGTGATGGGGCGGCCGTCGCGCATCGTCTTGCCGCCGCTTTCGGCAGCCATGACGGCATAGATCCAGGCTTGGGGAATATGGAAGCGCCGGCTTGCTTCCGATACCAACGTCTGCCACTTTCGCAGCTGCGGACTTTGGGAGATGGCGACCGGCTCAGCGCCGGTCGAGGCGGAACAGGCGCATGGCGCAATGGCGATCATGCCCAACAAGAGGAGGGTCACTCGGTCCATAGCGGTACGAGCCTCCCGATGACATTTTGAGTGGGAACAGGCCCGAAATAGCGGCTGTCGAAGGAGCGGTTTTTGTCGCTGCCGAGCAGGAAAACCTCGTTATCCCCGAGCGCTCGGCAGCCGTTCCACCATGGCAAAGGTCGGCCTTCGGCGTCGATTTTGAGCCGGCGCGCGACGATGTCGCCGCCGATGATGATGGCGTCATTGAAGGCGCAGACATTATCGTCCGGCAGCGCTGCAAGACGTTTTGCCAGCGGCACATTGCGAGGCAGATAGCTGCGCTCGGCGGCGAGATACGCCGCGTATTCAGGCGGGCGCACGAGCACGAGATCGCCACGCGCCAGCGCTCCCGCAGCGATGCGGTAAAGGCCGATCGGCGCGCTGGCCGAGGCGTTCCAGACCAGCCAAGGGGTGGGCTTTCCCAGCGCCGTGAAGCCCAAAAGACCGAGACCGGCCGCGGCCAAGGCGACCGTCTTACGGGCTCGAACACGCCTCAGGCGGCTGCCGATCAGATGGATGGAAGGGCGCCGCCTCATGAACGGCCTCCCGTGCCGCCCTGGCCGGAACCGGCCTTGCCATCGCCGGCGGTGGAGTGCTGCGGGTGTCCTTTCGACCAATGGTCGAGTTCGTCGATGTGATAGCGGACATAGCGGCCGTGCTTGCGGAATTTCGGGCCGCCGCCCTTGAGCCGCATCTTTTCGAGCGTGCGCTGGGAGAGCCCGATATAGAAGGCGGCTTGGGCTGTGCTGAGAAACGGGCTGCCCTTTTTCGCGCGGGCCGCGCGTTCGTTTTCGTCGTCCATGATGATCCTCGTTTCGCTTCGGACAAGCGAGGGGGAGGATGGGCGAGGGAGATCGTCTCGGGGACGGGCGAAGAGTCGGGGGAGAGTTTTCGCCGCCCTTTTAGGGCGGACGGGGTTTGGGTGGAACTCCTGGGAATGAGCCCCACGCCGGGGCTGCGGCGCGAGGCTCTATCTCGGCCGATCAGTCGGCCGGGTTCCAGATGATGGCGTAGGTGTCGTCATCGTCCTGGCCGGCGGCGCGGCCGAGATTGGCGTAGAGCTTGCGCGGTCCGAACTCCGGCGCTGCAATCGACAGGCTCACATAATCCTTGCCGGAAGTCTCGCCGGTGCGGATCCAGCCGGCGCCAACTTCGACCCCTTGCGTAAGCACCCGGAAGTCGGGATGGTTATCGGCGCTCTTGGCCTGGTTGGGGACGATATCGATGTCGGCGCGGACGCTGAGCGTCTTGAGCTGGCCCTTGTAGGCGCCGTTTTCCTGCTTGTTGACGTAACCGATCGCGGTCATTTCGAAGTCTCCTTTTTTGCTTTCGCCGGGGACCATCCCCTGCGATGGCGCACCGTAATGGGCGCGTCAGGACCGCCTGAACCCGACAGGGCCGCAGCGACAGCGAAGGACCCGAGCGGGCAGCTTTTTTGTGAGCGAAGCGGCGCGAGGAAGCCGCCGCAGGCGGCGGGGAAAAAAGCTGATGGCGAGGGTTTCGGGCGGCCGGACCCGCCCATAGGTCGACAAGCCAGCCGCAGGGATGGTCCTTGGAGAGAGCATGGAGACCGCTCGCCAAGTGCGGTCTGTCAGCCAAGCAGGACGCCGGGAATGAAACGGCCTGCAAAGATGCTGCGCCCTTATGCCGGATCGAGATCGTGCCAGCGGGTCGGGCGCCAGAGCAGACATCCGGCATGGTGCGATCGATGAAAGCAGGGCTCGCCAGCGGGAATCTGATACGCGAAGGGGCCAAAGCAAGGCTGGATGAGAAGCCGGTGCTACCTGCAGGTCCAGTGTCAGGCGGCGGCGCTCGGGAAGCCGCTACGCAACGTGACGCGCTCTTATGAGACGAACAGACCGGCCCCTAATCGATCGACCGGTGGGCGGCGCGAAACGCGTCATGCCTGTCCGAAAGCTGACAGTGGCAGAAGACGCATGTCGGGTTCCGCACAATCGACCATGCTGGATTTGTGGAGGTTTTCAGGGAGAGCCATGCGTTCACTACCCAGTGAGCTTTGGCACGGCGTTTGCACTTGAGATGTGGCAACACGGATCGAAGGTTGACTGCATGCACAAGCGCGAGATGAGCAATGCTCTCCTTTCCTGGAGGCTTGGCAGCAGATTCGATTGTGACGTTGCGAGGAGCTTCAGCCGCATCGCGGCGGAAGTGATCTCAAATCTGGAAGGCACCGTTGGGGCCGCAGCCATCAAACACATCTTTCTCTTTTTCGCAGCGCTCGTCTTCAGCGCGATGCGGACTTCTTCGCGTCGACGGCGGCCGAAGGTGGAGAAGGGCTCGACTTGCAAAAAGGAGTTGTCAATGACGTCTTACGTTCGCACCAACAGCCCGGCGCAGGTGCGCTCACTCTCCACCTTTGGCAAGCATCTGCAAAGGAGCGTGCTGACGGCGGCGCTGCTTGCCGCGGCTTCGACGGGAAGTGAAGCGCAGCCCTATGTTCGTGCTGACGGCAGCACGACTGGCGACTTGGAAGCGGCGCGCGCAAGTTGGCGTCATGACGCCGAATTCAACGGAAATGTGGGGCTCGGAGCCATCAACGCGGATGCCGCGTATGCGTTGGGCTTCACCGGGAAGGGGGCCAGAGCTCCTCGCCTGCCCTCGTCCGTCTTGACGAGTGCCCGCTTACAGCCTACCTCACTATCGCGTTAGCACTCGTCCATCGCGAGTGCTAACAAAAACCCCTCAACATCCGCACCAGGGAAAAATCCGAAAATGGCAAAGTCGAAGTTCCGCCCGCTTCATGACCGCGTGGTCGTACGCCGGGTTGAATCCGAATCCAAGACCGCTGGCGGGATCATCATCCCCGATACGGCAAAGGAAAAGCCGCAGGAAGGCGAGATCATCGCCGTCGGCTCCGGCGCCCGCGACGAAGCTGGCAAGCTCGTCCCACTGGACGTCAAGGCCGGCGACCGCATCCTGTTCGGCAAGTGGTCGGGCACCGAAGTCAAGCTCAATGGCGAAGACCTTCTGATCATGAAGGAATCCGACATCATGGGCATCATCGGCTCATATCAGGCCTCACCGTCACTTAAATCTTCGGGCTCAATTCAAGCCCCTGCCAGGAGCTAAAAATGGCTGCCAAAGACGTAAAATTTTCCCGTGATGCCCGTGAGCGCATGCTGCGCGGCGTCAACATCCTCGCCGACGCAGTGAAGGTCACGCTCGGCCCCAAGGGCCGCAACGTCGTCATCGACAAGTCGTTCGGCGCACCGCGCATCACCAAGGACGGCGTCACCGTCGCCAAGGAAATCGAGCTTGAAGACAAGTTCGAGAACATGGGCGCACAGATGGTCCGCGAAGTTGCTTCGAAGACCAACGACATCGCCGGCGACGGCACCACGACCGCGACCGTTCTGGCGCAGTCGATCGTCCAGGAAGGCCACAAGGCGGTTGCCGCCGGCATGAACCCGATGGACCTGAAGCGCGGCATCGACCTCGCGGTAACCGACGTCGTTGCGACGCTGATCAAGAACGCCAAGAAGATCAAGACCTCGGAAGAGGTTGCCCAGGTCGGCACCATCGCCGGCAACGGCGATGCTTCGGTCGGCTCGATGATCGCCGAAGCGATGCAGAAGGTCGGCAACGAGGGCGTCATCACGGTCGAGGAAGCCAAGACTGCCGAGACGGAACTCGAAGTCGTCGAAGGCATGCAGTTCGACCGCGGCTATCTCTCGCCCTACTTCGTCACCAACGCCGACAAGATGGTTGCGGATCTGGAAGACGCTTACATCCTTCTCCACGAGAAGAAGCTCTCCAACCTGCAGGCCATGCTGCCGATCCTCGAGGCTGTCGTGCAGACCTCGAAGCCGCTGGTCATCATCTCGGAAGACGTCGAAGGCG
>NZ_RZTJ01000044.1:0-14235 GCF_003997065.1 Mesorhizobium sp. M6A.T.Ce.TU.016.01.1.1
CAAGGTGCGCGTCGCCATGAGCAACGCCTTCGCCATGGGCGGCACGAACGCAGTTCTGGCATTCAGGCAGGTGTAGAAGCCATGCAAGACGCCTCATTTGAGGTCACCTGTCGTATCTAGCTGCTTGCCGGACCACTATGTGAAGCGAGCGCTATTGGCTGCCTCTGCGATGCGGGAATTGGCAGCGGACGTCTCACGATCAAACAGGCATCTGCTTGTAGAATTCTTTTAATCGTGAAGCGGCGCGAGTGCGCTATCCGTTGAGGTGAGCAAGGCCGGCGCCCTGGGTGAGCGCTGGTGTCGGGTGGTGGAAAGTACAGGGGGAGCTGTGTGGCCCCCTCTTTCTCGGCCTCGACGATGTGCGAAGGAGCCTGTGCGGCGAACGG
The DNA here is from genome assembly GCF_003997065.1 of Mesorhizobium sp. M6A.T.Ce.TU.016.01.1.1. Taxonomy (NCBI): domain Bacteria; kingdom Pseudomonadati; phylum Pseudomonadota; class Alphaproteobacteria; order Hyphomicrobiales; family Phyllobacteriaceae; genus Mesorhizobium; species Mesorhizobium sp. M6A.T.Ce.TU.016.01.1.1. The sequence goes on from NZ_RZTJ01000044.1 coordinate 387, forward strand.
GCCGACGCCCCAGGCTCAGAACCTGGGCGAACCTAACTCCCGCCAAAGGACAGCCCAGAGCTGGATACACGAAAGAGATACTGAACCCGCGAATCAGATTCTGATCAATCGTCGTGTCTGAGCTCCGCTCGGCTCTTACGGAGATAATCGCGCGGCCCGGCAACGGCCGCGCGTGCCGCGGGCGTGAGCTTTGCGCTTCGTCAGAAGTGCCTCGAGCGTGACGACGATAATTGACCAGCCATATGGAACGCATTCGCCCAGTTATCCAAAGCGTGGATACCTTTCATCTAAACAAAGGATTTTACCGTTTTTGCTGCAGGTCCCATAGAAGCGCTTCAAGTTGGAAAGATAGGTAGTTCCGATGGTTGCGTTGGATCCGAGGAGCATCATCTGGTGTGCGGGGCGTACAAAGTCAGTCGCATCTGCATTGCGGCTTGGTCTTTCGGCGGTCTCCACAAGTTACGCCCCGTTGGCGCGACGCCAATTATTTAACAAATGCTTGGACATTTATCTCAACCAGACAGCTACAAGGTGAGGTCTTCCATGCGCCCGAATGTCGAGTGGAAGTTGTGCTGGGAAAATGAGTTGCAACTGGCCGACCATGTCGAACTCTCCGACTTTTTTCGAAAGACCTATGGACGGACTGGCGCCTTCAACGCGGAGCCATTCGAAGGCGGCCGCAGTTGGGCCGGCGCGAGGCCGGAATTCCGCGCAATCGGCTACGACGCGCATGGGGTAGCGGCTCACATCGGCATGCTCCGGCGCTTCATCAAAGTTGGCGAGGTCGACTTGATCGTCGCTGAATTGGGCCTGTACGCGGTTCGTCCGGATCTTGAAGGGCTCGGAATCGGTTTTTCGATGCGCGTGGCGTACCCAGTGCTCCATCAGTTGGGTGTTCCATTCGCTTTCGGCACGGTTCGGCACGCGCTGCGAAACCATGTCGAAAGATTCTGCAGAGCCGGCCTCGCGAACATTGTGTCGGGCGTTCGCGTACGGTCGACCCGTCCAGATGTGCATCCCGACCTGCCGCCCACGCGCCTGGAAGACGTACTCGTGTTGGTTTCGCCGATCGGACGCTCGATGGACGAGTGGCCGTCCGGTACCCTGATCGACCGGAACGGTCCGGAACTATGAAGCCTCTGGACTACATATGCGAAGGGCAGAGTGACAATGCCGATGGCATTGCAGAGCGCAGCGTCTATCTGACGTTTGACGACGGTCCCAATTCATTTTTCACACCGCAGATACTCAATGTGCTGGCGCAACATCAGGTGCCGGCGACCTTCTTCGTTGTTGGGGCCTACGCGGCCGACGAGCCGGAACTCGTTCGCCGAATTATTACAGACGGGCACGGTATAGCCAACCACACGATGACTCATCCGGACCTGGCTAAATGCGGGCCCGTCGAAGTCGACCGCCAGATAGTTGAGGCAAACAGAGTCATAGGGATGGCTTGCCCGCAGGCCATGGTTCGGTACTTTCGTGCACCGTATGGCATCTGGACCGAAGAAGTAATCGCTGCATCAGCGGGTGCGGCATTGGCGCCCGTCCATTGGTCCATTGATCCACGCGACTGGTCTCGCCCCGGCGTTGACGCCATCGTCGACAGAGTGCTCGCCGATATCCGGCCGGGCGCAATCGTGCTGTTGCACGACGGGTGCGCTCCCGACGAATTGCAACCAGGCAATCAAGCCAGTCTGCGCGACCAGACGGTGACAGCGTTGTCACGCCTAATTCCAGAATTGCACGGCCGCGGATTTGTAATCCGATCACTTCCTCAACATCCCTGAACAAACAGAGATCCTATGGACCTTCTCACCACAGCCAGTACTGTTGCCGTTTCGTCTTATGCGGTGCTCTCGACTGTTTACAGAGGCATGCAAGCGGTCTACTCCCAACCGGAAAATGTTACGCCGCCGTCGGAAAGCTTGTTCGGATCCGACCGTTGGCCGAGCGTGGATGTCATCATCCCCTGCTACAATGAGGACCCGCGCACACTCGCGGCGTGTTTAGCTTCCATTGCAATTCAAGATTACGCCGGAACATTTCAGGTCTATCTGGTTGACGACGGTTCTGGAAATCGTAATGCAGTCATCCCGGTACATCACGCCTACGAGGGCGACCCGAGATTCAATTTCATTCTGCTCCGCGAGAATGTTGGCAAACGCAAGGCGCAGATCGCCGCCATCCGCCGCTCATCTGGAGATTTCGTGCTCAGCGTCGACTCTGACACGACACTTGCGTCCGACGTCATCACGAAGCTTGCAGTAAAAATGCGGGATCCCATGGTCGGAGCGGCCATGGGCCAGCTGACGGCATACAACCGCAGCGACACTTGGTTGACCCGATTGATCGATATGGAATACTGGCTGGCTTGCAATGAGGAGCGCGCGGCGCAAGGTCGCTTTGGTGCGGTCATGTGCTGCTGCGGCCCATGTGCAATGTACCGCCGGTCTTGTCTCCTTTCTCTGCTGGATCAATACGAGACGCAGCTGTTCAGGGGGAAACCAAGCGACTTCGGTGAAGACCGTCATCTTACGATCCTCATGCTGAAAGCAGGCTTTCGAACCGAGTACGTTCCAGGTGCCGTCGCGGCGACAGTCGTTCCGGACAAGATGGGACCTTATTTGCGCCAACAACTCCGCTGGGCACGGAGCACTTTCCGGGACACGATGCTTGCGCGAGGTCTACTGCGTGGCCTGGATCGCTATCTAACTTTGGATGTGATGGGAGAGAATCTCGGCCCATTGTTGCTCGGCATCGCGGTAGTAACGGCGCTCGGTGAGCTACTATTTTCACATACAGTAAATTGGTGGACGGTGCTGGCTATTGTCACCATGACCATAATAAGATCTACGGTGTTATCTTTCCGCACTCGGCAGCTTCGATTCATCGGCTATTCAATGCACGCGTTAATCAGGATATTCCTGTTGATCCCCTTGAAGGCTTACGCCCTGTGTACATTGAGCAATAGCGATTGGCTGTCGCGTAAAAGTGTTCCCCTGCCCAACAGGAGCACAAAGGAAATCACAAGCGCGATGCCGCTTGCCGGAGCAAATGCTGCGGGCAATTCTGGAATTGCGGAGTCACTTCATACTGCAGATCTTTCGCTCACAGCTGGTGAAGTCTGACGGCCTTGCAGCGCCGGGTGACCGAGTAAGTTGTGTCAGTCGACACGTGGTGAAGCTTGTCGAGTTACCTATGGTCAGAACGGGAACTATCTGGAAGCGACACGTGGCATCTTGACGTTAATTCTTTGGCGGAAGCGATACACGCGTCGCTCCGGCCGCGACTTTCCAAAGGTGCCATCTCAAGGCGGTGGCCTGCTCTGAACCAGATTCGTAAGTAAGCTGCCGGTGGCCAATCGGACTCATTCCGCTTGAGATAGACGCATGTCCAATGTAGCAATCGACCTTACCGGCGTAACCAAATTATTCGGAAACAAGCTCGTTGTGGACGGGCTGTCCTTCACCGTTGCATCGGGAGAGTGCTTCGGTCTGCTGGGGCCGAACGGCGCAGGCAAGAGCACGATTGCGCGTATGCTCCTCGGTATGACCCGGCCTGACGCGGGTGATATAACAGTCCTCGGTCTACCAGTGCCGGCACGCAGCCGCTTGGCCCGCAAGGGCATAGGCGTGGTCCCGCAGTTCGACAATCTCGACCTGGAATTTACGGTACGTGAGAACCTGTTGGTGTTCGGGCGCTACTTCGGCATGAGAACAAGAGAGATCAACGCCGTCATCCCACGGCTCCTCGAGTTCGCTCGCCTTGAGAGCAAGGCGGATTCACGTGTCGGCCTGCTATCCGGCGGGATGAAGCGGCGCCTGACGCTGGCACGTGCTCTGATCAACGACCCCCAGTTGCTTGTGATGGATGAGCCCACGACCGGCCTCGACCCGCATGCCCGCCATCTGATCTGGGAGCGACTTCGTTTCCTGCTGGCGAGCGGAAAAACGATCATTTTGACCACCCATTTCATGGAAGAGGCTGAGCGGCTTTGTGATCGGCTGTGTGTTCTCGAGCGGGGACGCAAGATCGCCGAGGGCAGTCCTCATGCGCTGATCGACGAGTACATTGGGTGCAACGTGATCGAGATCTTCGGCGGCAATCCACAGGAGCTGATTTCGCTGATCAGGCCGTACGTTCAGCGTATCGAGGTAAGCGGCGAGACGCTCTTTTGCTATGCGCCTGATCCGGAGGATGTGCGCATCCAGCTTCGCGGTCGAGCGGGTCTGCGTATTCTGGAGCGTCCACCCAGTCTGGAGGACGTTTTCTTGCGGCTAACCGGACGTGAGATGGAGAAGTGAGCAATGGGTGAACGTCTTGCGGCCGCTCTACCCGCCAACGCCTGGAACTGGATCGCGGTGTGGCGCCGCAATCATTTGGCATGGAAGAAGGTGGCATTTGCTTCAATGCTCGGCACCCTTGCTGATCCGATGATTTACCTTTTCGGGCTCGGCACTGGCCTTGGACTGTTGGTAGGCCGCATCGAAGGTGCATCCTACATCGCTTTTCTGGCAGCCGGCATGGTTGCGACAAGCGCGATGACAGCATCGACCTTCGAAACAATTTACGCGGTTTTCGGTCGAATGCGCGATCAGGGCACTTGGGAAGCAATCTTGCACACACAACTTACCCTCGGCGACATCGTTCTCGGTGAATTGACCTGGGCAGCCACAAAGGCCTTTCTGGCCGGTACGACAATTGCGATTGTTGCCGCCGCGCTAGGTTATGCCGCGTGGACGTCGGTTCTCTACGTGCTGCCGGTCATCGCTCTCACCGGGTTCGCCTTTGCGAGCCTGGCCATGCTCGTCATCGCGCTCGCGCCCAGTTATCACTATTTTATTTTCTATCAGACGCTTGTCATCACACCTATGCTGTTCCTTTCGGGCGCGGTTTTTCCAGTCGGCCAATTGCCAGGAGTGTTTCAGCAGATTGCGGCCTTCTCGCCGCTGGCGAATTCTATCGATCTAATCCGTCCGGTGATGCTCGGCCGCCTGGGCGACAATGTAGGGCTGCATATAGGCGCACTTTGCATGTTCGCTGTATTGCCTTTTTTTGTGTCGGCTGGACTGTTTCATCGACGACTAATGCGTTGACGCTTACCTACGCCCATCAACGAGAAGGAGGTCCGCAATGCCGGATTGCAAACTGCCCACAGCGGCCCGGAGGCATGCGTGTGCCAGGAATCGCGAGTGGTACAACAACGCCGAAGCCGGGCGCCACCCAGCCGCTGCAGGCACGCGCCCATCTTCGCGACCACACCTCGGAGTACAGGCTGGGTGGTGAGGCGCGGACCCACCCGGAGCGTTCAAGCGATAGCAGCCAAGCTTCTTGTGCGCGTCCCCAGACCGTCGCGGCCATTATTTAGTTGGATACACATGCAATGACCCACAACGAACCAACTCCTGAGCCTTTTGTGATCCTTGCTATGCCAAGGACCGGAACACACTATTTAGAAGAATTGCTAAACGAGCATCCGACCGTTTTGAGTAACGGTGAGTTGCTAAACGAATATGATCCCAATTGGCCCAGCACGGATCGCCTGCTAGGCACGGATCGCGAGCTTCTTGAGCTTGCCTATGTGCGCTGCCCTATGCGCGACTACAAGAATGTGACGCATCTTGGCTGCAAGATCAATGAACCTCAGTTTCGCGAGCGTCCAGCATTCTTTGCGGAATTAGCTCGTTGGCCAGCACTCAAGGTCATTCTCGTTGTTCGCCGAAACGTATTGGAATCGCTCCGATCCTTTGTGCAGGCCAGGGAAAGCGGTCAGTGGCTGAAGTTCAGCTCGGACAACGATACCGCTCGGCCACCGAGCGTCAGGTTGTCAATCGCTGACTGTGAGGCTTATTTCAAAGCCGCCGACGATTTTCACGCTCGCGTTATGGACTCCTTCACGTCGACCAACCTGCTTGTAATGGAATACGAGAGCCTTCTTCATGAACCTGCCCAATGCTTGGGAGCGGTTTGGGATTTCCTGGGCGTTCCAGCGCTTGAGCCATCAGATAACGCCATCCTGCAGCGCCAGGAAACGCGACCGCTGGATCAAACGGTGGAGAACTTTGACGAGTTGCGGATTCACTTCGCACGCGGACCTTATTCAAGATTTTTTGACCTCGGAGATTCGATGCGCTCCTACGCTTAATCGCTTGTCCCGCGTGCTCTGATGGGCGTGTAGGATATCCTACAGTTTGCGCGCATTCCGTCGCAAAACTGACCAACCAAAGTCACCAAGACGACAGATATCGGCCGGCATTCGATCTGCGGCGAACATCAAAGGCACGGCCGCAAGGCGACCTGGTCAATTCCCTCTCTGGCGAAGCACTTCTTCACGCGATCTTTGGCGAGCCTTGAGTGCAAATTCCGGCAAAGGTGGAGGGTTCCAGTGCGCAACCCGCACCAATCTCGCTGGACGGGACAGGCCTCCAGTTGGCACGGCGCTTGCTCCGAGATGACAGCAGCGCTCGACCGGAGCGCAGCATGGGAGAAGGAGGAGCCCCCACCCCGATCCGGTCAGGGAGAGAGAAACGGTGTTGGTTCCAAAAGTCCCCCGCGCGATCGCAGCGCCCCGCAAGCGCCATTTTGCCCGGACCTACGTGCAGGTGCTTGCCGCCATAGTCCTGGGTGCCGCAATTGGCTATCTCTATCCGGAAACCGGCCAGAGCCTGAAGCCGCTCGGCGATGCCTTCATCAAAGTCGTCAAGATGATTATCGCACCTGTCATCTTCCTGACAATTGCGACCGGCATTGCCGGCATGAGCGATCTGCAGAAGGTCGGCCGAGTTGCCGCCAAGGCGATGGTTTATTTCCTCACATTCTCGACGCTTGCACTCGTTGTCGGACTGATTGTCGCGAATATCGTTCAGCCTGGCGCCGGCCTCAACATCGATCCGGCCTCGCTCGATGTCCAAGCCGTTAAGGGCTATGTGGCCACGGCTCACGAGCAGTCCGTGACCAGCTTCCTGATGAACATCATCCCGTCAACGATTGCCAGTGCCTTCGCGGAAGGCGACATCCTGCAAGTCTTGTTCTTCTCGGTCCTGTTCGGCATTGCTTTGGCGATGACCGGAGAGACGAGCAGGCCGGTCGTTACCTTTCTCCAGGCGCTTACCGCCCCCATTTTTAAGCTCGTCGGCATTCTGATGAAGGCTGCACCCATCGGCGCCTTCGGCGCAATGGCCTTTACGATCGGCAAATACGGAATCGGTTCGGTGGCCAACCTCACGATACTGGTCGCGACGTTCTATCTTACCGCCTTCCTCTTCGTGTTCGGGGTTCTCGGCGCGGTCTGCCGCTACAACGGCTTCTCGATCTTTTCTCTTGTCCGCTACATCAAGGACGAGCTGCTGCTTGTCCTGGCAACGTCCTCCTCGGAGGCCGCGCTGCCCTCGCTCATGGAGAAGATGGAGAAGGCCGGCGCCGCGCGTTCGGTCGTAAGTCTCGTCATCCCTACTGGATACTCATTCAATCTGGACGGTACCAATATCTACATGACGATCGCCGCCCTCTTCATCGCGCAGGCGACGAACACAGATTTGTCAATTGCCGATCAGATCCTCCTGCTGCTAATTGCGATGCTTTCCTCGAAGGGTGCGGCAGGCGTCACCGGCGCCGGCTTCATCACATTGGCCGCTACTCTCTCTGTCGTGCCGAGTGTTCCCGTTGCCGGAATGGCTCTAATTCTTGGCGTGGACCGCTTCATGTCGGAATGCCGCGCGCTGACGAATTTAGTCGGTAATGCGGTGGCATCGCTCGTTGTCGCTCGCTGGGAAGGCGAATTGGACCAGTCACGGATGGAAGCCGCTTTCCGCGGTTAGGGTTACATCAAACTGGCTCCCCGCAAGCAAAATCGCAACAGCGCGACGTGTAAGTCGCGGCCTTGCCACAACAGTCGAATTGCCAGCCTCCAAAGAGCGCTGGAAATAGAGTACTAACGCAGTGAGTAATACAACACCATGAAGCCCCTAAGCAAACGAACGGTTCACGGAAACTCATCTGGGTGCGCATGGAGCGCTGTTCGTCGAATGCGCTATCAACCGCCGGGTGTGGGAACTATTTCAGCTTGCCGCCCCAAGCCGTCGCGGGAGCGCACCGGATGATGGAGGACCGGCCGATCAGAATCGCTAGGGGAAAGCGCGTCACAATTGCCGATCTCGCCCGCGAAGCCGGAGTCAGCGTAGCAACAGTCGATCGGGTTCTGAACGTCCGCCTTCCGGTGCGAGAGGAGACCGCCCAGCGGGTCCATGCGGCCGCGCACGCGATCGGCTATCATGCTGCCGGTCTCATCAAACAGCGCTTGCAGCAGCACCTGCCGCACTACAAGCTGGGCTTCATCTTGAGAAAACCTACCCACGATTTCTACCAAGATTTCGCTCGCAAGATCGAAGAGTCGGTCAGTATGGCTAAATCCTTCCACGGCCTTCCGATCATCGAGTTCGCGCAGTCACATTTGCCGCGTGACCTGCTCCCGCTTCTTAAGGACCTTGGGAGCCGCTGCCAGGCGATCGCCATGGTGGCGGCCGATCACCCGAAAATCACAGCATCAGTCGAGGAGCTCAAGGCGAAAGGTATCCCGGTATTTTCGCTGCTATCCGACTTCGCCGATGGCGTGCGCGAGGGCTACATCGGCCTCAACAACAGCAAGGTCGGACGGACTGCCGCTTGGGTGTTTTCCAAGACCGCAAAACGGCCCGGCAAGGTGGCGGTGTTTGTCGGAAGCCATCGCTTCCAGGCGCATGCGACGCGGGAAACGGCCTTTCGTGCGTATTTTCGTGAGAACGCGCCAAAATTCGAGGTGCTTGATGCGCTCGTGAACCTTGATGAACGGCAGCTCACTTACGAAAAATTGCTGGATCTTATGCAGCGGGAACCAGAGCTCGTCGGCTTCTATATGGCCGGCGGGGGGATAGAGGGGGCAATTTCCGCGCTCCGAGAAGAGGGGAGCGGTCAGGATCTCGTCGCGATCGTGAGTGAAATGACGCCGCAGTCACGTGGGGCGCTTGCGGATGACATCTTGACGATGGCGGTCGGCACGCCAATGCGCCGACTTTGCCAGGAGCTGATAATGGCAATGGAGCGGGCCATCAAAGCCGGCGTCGCGGAGAGCCCGGGGCAGACATTTCTGCCGTTCGACATTTATCTTCCGGAAAATATTTGAGCTTGATAGATTTCTATCATGAGCGCCCATTTTCCTTTCACCGATGAAAGGAAAGCTCGATTGACTCGGCCGTCTCTGTCCGATCTGTGAACCGGCGTGGTTCCGTCTTGAAAGAAGCCGGATGCCGAAATGGCAGCCGCGCTTCATGGAAGGAAAGTCAAGCAATGCGCCAGGTATCGCCCCGCTTTGCACTCGATCACATGGCGGCGCCCCGCCTTGACGTCAGTGCGCTTTTCGCGCTTGCCCGTGACCAAGGCCTGACCGACGTCCAAATCCGTTACCCTCATTTCAGCAATCCTGTCGCACGCGGCATTCCGGCTGCGGACGTTCGGTTTGCCGCTACCGAAGCGGGCGTCACGATCATCTCTGTCAACGCCTTGCAGCGGTTCAACGACTGGACTCCAACGCGTCAGGCCGAGGCAAGCAACCTCGCCGATTATGCGACGGCGTGCGGGGCGGAGACGCTCGTGTTGGTGCCGGCCAACCGCAGCTCGTGGCCCACCGATAGCGAGCGCCAGGACAATCTTCGTTTCGCTCTAAACGAGATCAAGCCAATCCTCCAGTCGCGGGGTCTGATCGGTCTCATCGAGCCGCTGGGTTTCCGAACCTGCTCGCTTCGATCAAAGAAGGAAGCGGCCGAGGCCGTTGCCGCGGTTGATGGCCAGTCCGTCTTTCGCCTCGTGCACGACACGTTCCACCACACCCTGGCCGGGGAGACATGCCTGTTCTGCGAGCTTACCGGCCTGGTGCACATTTCAAGCGTAAACGACCCGACCTTCTGGATTTACCCCGATCGCTTTCTTGCAGGTTCCGACAATGGCAGCCAGATTCAGGCGCTGCTGGATGGCGGCTACGCGGGACCTTTCTCGTTCGAGCTGGTCGAGGAAGTCCATTCTCTGGACGATCTCGCAGGCGCACTTGCCGCCAGCATCGACTTTATCCGGCGAGGGCTATTGTCGTCAGAGTAGATGGTGACAGGAGTAGTGACTATAGGTGCGCCTGAATTTTCCGTGGGTTCACAGCGGGGCAGCCATCCGAGATGCCTCCTGTATCATTATTTCCCGCATCCAGATGCTTGCCGGATCGCTATTGTGGAGGGCCGGCCATTGGAGGGTCTCGGTGAATGTGGGAAATGGCAGCGGAAGTTCGATAACCCGCAGGGGGAACGTGTTTTCGAAATGCCTGACCAGCCGCAAGGGCATGGTCGCTATACGAGCTGTGCCGGACACCATAGGTGGAATCATGCTGAAGCCCTGCACGGCGACCTCGACACGTCTCTTAAGGCCATGCTCAAGCAAAAACCATTCCTCGATAGACGGCTTCATCGTACGCCCGAACCTGACCGCGACGTGCCTCATCGACATGTATCTCTCGAATGTAAGCTGCTGTGGCAGCTGCTTGTTTGTGGGACAGCCTACGCACACGAGCTTCTCGTCAAACAGCGGAACGCTTGAATGCACACTCGACGTGAACATATCCGGTAGAATTAGAAAATCGACGTCACCGCGCCGGAGAAGCTCATCGGGGCTATCGTCGACAGGCAGCAGTTCGAAGCTGACGGCGGGGGCTTCCCGTGCAATACGCTCCACAAGCTTTTCGAAAAACACGAGCGTGACGAAATCGGAAAGAATGATCCTGAAGAGGCGATCGGCTCGAGCTGGGTCAAACGGATCCGAAGAAATAATCGAGCACTGGATGTGCTGGAGAGCGTCGCGAACTGCGGGGGCAAATGCTGCCGCACGCGGGGTTAGAAATCGTTCGCGACCTCTTATCGTAAACAGTTCATCGCGGAAATAATCGCGCAGTCGGGCGACGGCCGCACTCATGGCGGGCTGACTCAGGTTGATCCTGCGTGCCGCCGCCGAGAGATTACGCTCCGTCAGGAGTGCGTCGAGCACAACGAGGAGATTTAGATCAAGTCCTTTGAAACGCATGTCATCAGCCATCCATGGGATGGATGCCTTTAACCGAAACAAACGACTTTAACAATTTAGCATTCTTGCAATCTTTTGTCGCAAAAAGTTTATGATGGATGACGTTAAGGTCCGACATATGAGCCGCGTGATCTGCCGAAGCGAGCAATCGTACGTACTGTGCAGGTCAGAGATTGGCGGTTTGAAATGCCGGGCCGATGGCGCCGGGCTATCAACCAGCGTCTTCGGCGGCCCCGACCTAGCTAGGCGTGGAACCTAATAGGGTGCACCCTTCCAGTCCGAGGCGACTGATGGGCGGTTTGATCCTAAGCTGCCGTGAGGCCTGTGTTGTATCGGCGAAGCCAATGCAGCAGTTCGGCAGCGTTTTTGAGAGCTGTTGTAGGCTCGGCCTAAGCCCATTGGCGCAAGCCTGTCTGAACGAAGCGCTTGGCCTTGCTGTTATCCGGTGGTGATCTGTGGTGCCTTTTCGTCCTGCCGTTCTTGTTTTGGAACGCCCTTATGGTGAGCCCATCCGGGACGTGGGGCACCGGGAGCACGAAGGTGCAGGCAGGCCGTCAATAGACCGTGGGCTGAGAGCCCGAGCTCGTTACATCGCCGCCCCTCGCGACTTTCCCGGAGGCGCTGCGAGCGCGGATCAGTAGATGTCGTGTTACCCGCCAGCTCCCGTCTTTGACCGAGCCAAGAAGGAGGAACGGGCATGCGCATCATCGGACTGGATATTCACCGCGCCTTCGCCGAAGCAGTGGCATGGGAGGATGGCAGGCTCAGGCGACTCGGCCGCGTCGACATGCGGCGCGATCTGCTGGCGGCGTTCGCCGCGAAGCTGTCGCCGAACGATGTCGGGGTGATCGAGGCCACCGGCAACGCGACGTCCGCTACGGCTGTGGTTGCGCCGCATGTGAAGAAGGTGGGGATCGGCAACCCGAAACAGGTGCGTATCATTGCCTATGCCAAGATCAAAACGACGATCGAGGCCGACGTTCTTGCGCAGCTCTATGCCAGCGGCTTCTTGCCAGAAGTCTGGATTGCGGACGAGCCGACGCAGGCTCTGCGTCGACAGGTGACACGGCGCAATCAGATTGTCCGACAGAGATCTCGATTGAAGACCGTCATCCAGTCGATCCTTCATAGCCACCTGATCCCGTCCTGCCCGCATGCCGACCTGTGCGGCGCCAAGGGTCGGACCTGGTTAATCGAGCAGGTCGTACCGCAGGACGAGCGCCTCGCGATCGATCGGCATCTGCGCGAGTTCGACCGATTGGGCGAAGACCTCCAGGTCATCGAACGCGATCTTGCCCGCTCGGCTCTCGAGGATGAAGGCGTGAAGCGGCTGATGACCATTCCCGGCGTCGACATCACCGTCGCGCTGGCGATGAAGGCGGCGATCGGCGACGTGTCGCGCTTCGACGATCCGCAGAAGCTCGTGACCTATCTCGGGTTGAACCCAAGCGTCCGACAGTCCGGCCAGGTCCGGCCTACCATGGGCGGATCACCAAGCAGGGCCGTGGTCATGCGCGCGGCATGCTCGTCGAGGCGGCCTGGGCGGCCGCTCGTGCTCCCGGACCGTTGCGAGCCTTCTCCCTGCGGCGTGCGAGCCCGGCGCGGACAGCATGTCGCGGCCGTGGCAACCGCACGCAAACTCTCTGTCGTGATCTGGCATCTGTTGATGAAGGGCGAGAGTTTCGCGTGGGCTCGACCCTCCCTGCATGCCAAGAAGCTTGCGCGATGTGGAACTCAAGGCCGGGAGCAAGGCTGTGCGCGGCCAAAAGGGAGCCGCGCACGCCTACAACATAAAGAGCCACCGGGAAGAAGAGCGCCGCTGGGTGGAGCAGGCCGAGGGCGCCTATGCACGCCTCGCCGCCGGTTGGAACCCACGAGGTCCGAAGAGGGTAGGCACGGATGCCGCAAACGAGGCGCGACGATAGAAGCTGCGCGGCAGGGCTCTCATCTCGGACCCTGCTCTTCGCCACGCGGTCGTCCGTGCGCGACAGGAGAATAGCGCAGATTTATCAAAAAGGCTCTTGTCGATCACATCAGTGGTCTTGGGCGCTGTACGGCCGGGTGAAGACTTTGCAGGTGGCCCGGAAAGCGTTTGACCTGTAGCGAAGCAATTGTCGTCATTACGCGCTCGACCCGGGCGCCCAGCTTGGCATAAGAGCTACGTGGCCTCAGGAAGCGTCGTCAATGCAGACCATGGACGAATTCCCAGCCGATGCCGAGATGCCGGTCGACCGTGCCTGTCGCCGTCCGGTGATGCGATGCCCCCGAGCGCATGAGTTCGCCCCGGATGCTCCCGGTCACGACGCACGGGTTCGGGTTCCAAGGCGCTCAGTTTGTTCGCGCCTAATCGGTGTAGGACGCGGCAGAAATACGAGCGTGACGAAATCGGAAAGAATGATCCTGAAGCGGCGATTCGGTAGAGCCGGGTCAAACTATCCGACGAAATAAACGAGCACTGGATGGGCAGGAGAGCGTCGCGAACTGGAGGGCAAGAGCTCCCGGACGCAGCGTTAAGTTTGAATACCTCCGCGGACATGGTCGCGAGCTCATCGCGCAAATAATCGAGCAGCCGAGCGCCGGCCGCACTCATGACCGGCTGGGCTCGGTTAATCTTGCATGCCGCGCCCATGAGGTTGCGCTCTGTCGGGAGTGCGTCGAGCACAACGAGGAGATGTAGTTCACGACCTTTGAAACGCGTGGTCAACTATCCAAAGTGTGGATGCCTTTCATCGAAACAAACGATTTCATCAATGTT
>NZ_RZTJ01000045.1:0-13293 GCF_003997065.1 Mesorhizobium sp. M6A.T.Ce.TU.016.01.1.1
GGCAGTACCCTGAGGCCGCCGATTTGGTCAGCCGCCGAGTGTCATCTCATCATGGGATCGGAACTATCAAACTTCGCTACAGCAGCTCGCAAGGACGAAAGTATCCGAGCAACGGCTGCGTGCATTGCGACAGCCTCATCGGCGAGTACCACGAACTCGATGCGGGGTGGTGTGAGGAGCCGTTGGATCCCTTCCAAGTTCGCATCATGAACGGATGGAAGAAGGTAATCGAAAGTCGAGGATGGCGGGACACTTGGTCTGTGTGTTCCTAGTGGCTTCCGGCGGTTGCATATGCGGGCAACTCGTCCGGTTTGACCTGCCGGCCCGATACATCACCTGTGGCTACCCCGGCCGCGCGCTTGTCTTAACGCATGCCCGGGTCTTTTCTGTCCGGATGACTGATTCGGATGGAGAGAACGCGAGGGCCTTCCTCGACAGCCTGCGCCGTGGCGACCTGTCGGCGCTGCTGCTGCACGCCCGGGTCGAATACGGGCTCAATTCGGATTCTTATGGCCGCGAAGCCGCCGTCGTCGTGCGCGCGCCACAGCCCTTCACCGAGGCGCTGTCCTCGCTGCCTCAGCGTGACCGCAAGCGGATCGCCGAGGCCGTTCTCAGCCGCAGCTCGGACCTGCGCGTTCCGGAGGACATCATCGTCAAGCAGGCAGGCGATCCCATGAACGGTCCGGTCACGCTGCTGCCCGACCTGATCATCCACCGCGAGATGATGATCTCCGTGGCGACGGGCGGCCAGTCCATCCAGGACGTCGACGACTACTACGGCGCGCGGCAGGCTCGCCTTGTGGAAGGCTGCGCGGGCGCGGGCATCAAGTACGAGAACCCGCACGAGGGCTTGTGGGACTGGTTCAATCACTGGAAGGCGCAGGGATGGGGCACCTACGCCGAGCGCAGGGAATATGTGCGGAAGCTGTTTGCGGGGCCCGTGGCGGCGGCAGTCGGCCGGGTCCACAACCCAAGCCCTGTCGCTGAGCGTGAGCCAACCGGATGGGAACGCGTCGACCGCTCCCTTTCGAAAGCCCGCTTGCAGTTCCAGACGGCATCGGTCGAGGAGGACTGGCAGGCCATCGGTCTGGTCTGCCGCGAGGTGCTGATCTCGCTCGGTCAGGCCGCGCACGATCCTGACGTGCATCTGGTCGTCGACGACAAGGGCATGTCGATCAGCCGGACGGACGCACGTCGGCTTCTGGATGCGTGGCTGCATCACGAGATGCCGGGAGGCAACAACAAGGAGGTCCGGGCGCATATCAAGGCTTCGTTGGATTTGGCCGTCCATCTTCAGCACCGGAGGACTGCGACGCGCCAACTGGCAGCGCTGTGCCTCGAGGCGACGTCGTCGGCGGTGGCGGTGGTCGCGATCATCGCCGGAAGGACGGCGTAGCCCTCGAACAGCCTGCGTCGGCGGCGAGAGCGACAAGGCAGAAATCGTGATAGGCTGCCGCTGCACGGGGGGTGGCATGGAATACGTCGAGGAGACCGCGGACGAACGGATGCAGGCTTGGTGCATCCATTGCGGGAAGGGCATCGCTGGAACGAAAGCGAACGAGGACCACGCGCCGTCTCGGGTGCTGCTGGACAAGCCCCATCCACCGCGGCTTCCGGCGATGACCGTATGCCAGCCCTGCAACACGTCGTTCTCGGTCGATGAGGAATATCTGGCAGCTTTCCTCGGCGCAGTCCTGGCAGGTACCACGGACCCCAGTAAGCAGCGCGTAGAGCGAGCGGCCCGCATCCTTGGCAGCAATGCCGCGCTCGTTCGCAGGATCGAACAGGCGAAGCGGACCTACCAGACACAGGGCGGTGACGAGCGGATCGTATGGACACCCGAGGAGGCCCGCGTTCGGAACGTGGTCGTGAAGAACGCCAAGGGCCACGTCTTCTACGAGCTCAGCGAGCCGATGCTCGAGGCGCCGTCGCACGTCTCGTTTCGTCCGCTGGAGTCCCTCACCACCTCGGAAAGAGAAGCCTTCGAAGAAGTCTCATGGCCGAACACCTGGCCGGAGGTAGGCAGCCGCATGATGACTCGGCTTCTCCGGGGCGACGATCTCGCTGGCAGTTGGATCGTGGTTCAGGAGGGCGTTTATCGGTACGGTGTGACGCAGCGCGATGGCGGGATGCTCGTTCGTATCGTTATGCGGGAGTATCTTGGAGCCGAGGTGTTCTGGGGAGAATGAGGTGCCTCCATGAAGGATGATCGCAAAACGCACAGCCTTGAGTCAGGCAAAATCCCCGCTGCCGCAGGGCTGCTGCCTGACATCTTCGTAACGATTAGCGACCGACCATTCTCGCAAAAGGGCATCGTCGCGACCGTCGCCGAGACGTACGGAATCGCTAGGGGGGAGCTGGACACGGCTAATCCCCCTGGCACCAGCTGCACGTTCCGATCCAAGGCCGACGCGGCCTTGGACTACATGTATCGGTCCCGCTTCATCGAAAGGCTCGGCAGGAAAGGGCCGATCGTCATAACGGAAGACGGCTACGACTTCCTCCGGGAATTGACTCCCAAAACGATCCGGAAACTCTCGGCCGAGTTGGAGCCAAAGATGAAGCGGCTAAAAGGAAAGGCTAAGCCCGCCGCCAAGAAGCCTGGCCGCTCGCAGGAGACTCAGCATCAAGCGCTACCCATGGAACCCGCAAGGGCACTCGATGAACGCATCGAAAAGGCCAAGCGGCTGGCGCAGGGGAAGCCTACTCCTGAGGAACGAGGGGCAGGCAGGGCCGCAAAAATAGCGTCCCAGCTCCCAGGGATGCCGCCCGACAAAATCCATGCCATTTGGATGAACGCGCAGGACAAGCTATCGCATCCCAAGCGTGAATTCCGGATGGCGTCCGAGGTGCTCCTCGCCGCCATCGAAAACGAAAGGGAGCGGAGGGGACCAAATGCGTCATCTCCGCTGCCCGGAGGTGGTTGCTTCCGGTGGCCAACCACGGCGGCCGAGAGGGGCAACGGCCAATTGAGTTTCGAAGCCGATGCATTCGGCGTTCTGGCGGGGGCAGGGTACAGGGTAGGACTCACACGGGGAGAGCCAGAGACTGCCAGACGCAGGACGCTGGCGCGGCTTTTCATGGTGGAGGTTTTCGATGCTCCGACCAGCCTTGAATGGGGCGTCCCAAGCACTGACGGGCGTTTAAGGAAGATGGCCTATACGATCGCCGCGCTCACCAGGAACGCCAAGAGGCGGGGCGTACACATGATGCACGCCGTGGCCGATTGGGAGAGCGATCTCGATTACTTGCACGACACGTACTACGCGGGACGGTTCGATTTTCGTTGGCCGGAGATCGGAGCAGGGGGGATCACCCGATCCGCCCGTTGAGCTTCCTGCAGTCTTCGTGGGCTTCCTTCATCCGCGCATCCAGAATAGTCGGCCAGGGCCTGCAGCCCCACGCCCTTCGCCGATTTCTGCGAGGCCTCGAGCGAAACCACGCGCAGGGCGATGTCGCCGGACTTCACCTTCCGGAGCAGCTTCTCGGGCGTGAGATGCGAGAAGTAGTCTTTGCGGACCTGCTCGATAGGGACGACGGCTGTCAAACGGCTTCCAAAACTGACCCCCCGATCGGCATCCAATTTTTTGCACGCCGATTCACATGATGACGCGGTTCATCACGGGCGAGGGCCTCGACGAAGGATGGGTCATCGTGCAGGAGGGAGTGTATCGCTACGCAGTCATGCAGACGGGAGGCATGCTCGTCCGCATCGTCATGAGGGAATATCTGGCGGCCGAGATCGTCTGGGAATGAACGGAGTCACGCCTCCCGAGAATGGTAGGAACTTCGCCAAAGAGTGCTACAACGAGGCCGAGTATGGCTGAGGGGTGAAGATGAGCGAAGAGAAAATCTCGGAGGCGGTAAGTCCGCCCGTACTCGAGTTCGACCACAACGTAATCGAGCACCTTGGCATCCGCCTCTATCAAAACAAACCTGGGAGTGTTCTCGCTGAGATCGTCGCGAACTGCTGGGATGCAGACGCGGAACATGTCTACATCACCATATCCCCCAGCGGTGCGCCATCCCACGAAAGGCTTCTTTCTGTCGCCGATGACGGATTCGGAATGAATTTCGGGGCCATCCGTACACGCTACCTGGTAATCGGAAAGCCCAAGCGCACGGGACCTAAGATGAGGTCTCCGGGCGGACGCGGTCCCATGGGTCGCAAGGGCATCGGCAAGCTCGCGCCTTTCGGCATCGCGCGGTCAGTTGACGTAATTTCCTGTGCAGACGGGAAGATCAGTTGGTTCACGCTGGACCTTGACGATCTGATAGCCGCAGGCAAGCAGGGTGGTGCCTATCCGCCCAAATTCACCCTCGAAAACCAGGACCTGTCGGTTTCGCTTCCAGTTGACGCTCCAATAGATGTCGTTGGTTTCGTCGATCGGGTGCGCGGATCCGAGAAGAAGACAGGGACGCTGATCAGGATGCGACGCTTGACGTCCAATCAGGATCTCGCGACCGAAGCGATAGAGATCGCCCTCGCTAGCAAGTTCACGGTCGTTCTCAACCGGGATGATTTCGCGGTGACGATTAACGGGCAGCCGATCGACAAGAACCGTGCGATTCCGGCATTTGAGCTCCGCATTCCCCCCGAGGGTTACTCTACGGAAAAACTTGCAGCCGGAGAGGTCAAATATTGGGTCGGGTTCGTCGGTTCTGCCGAGTGGGCGGCCGACGAAGCGGGGGTTGGCGTTTTCGCTCACGGAAAGAGCGCTCAGGACAGGCCTTTCTTCTTCGGTGCCAAAGGCAAGGAGGTGTTCCAGCGCTACATGTACGGAGCTGTTGAGGCCGACTGGCTGGACGAGTTCGAGCGCGATCTCATTTCCACCGACCGTTCGAGCCTTGACTGGAGCAGCGAAGAGCTCGGCGAATTCCGTGAATGGGGTCGCCAGAAGGTCGGAAACTGGCTCGGCTCCTACGCGGCGCATCGCGCCGGGAAGCACGTTGCGGAGGTTAGGAGCAGGGCTGCCACGCGCCGCGCTGCACACGAGATTGCCGTCTACTCCCCGCATGAGAACGAGCAGATCGACCTGCTGGTAGCCGAGGCGACCAAGGAACTCGGAAAGAATCAGGCAGACGTTGCCGACGAGCTTCTGGCGGCGGTCTCACAGGCGTGGGTGAACCTGCCGACGCGAAGCCTATTGAAAGATCTTTGGGCTGGTCTCGGGGAGGCACCGTCGGGGTCCGCGAGCTTCCTTGACGTGACTTCGAAGCTTCAGCAGCATTCCGTTCCGGAAGCGATGGGCCTCGCCATGACCTTCGCCCAGAGAGCATACGCCCTCAGTCTTCTGCACCGCCTGGTGCACCAGAAGAGCGAGGAGAACCTGCAGGAACTGATCGAGAGCTTTCCGTGGATTCTGCAGCCCCGGGGCGACCTCCTTACGGCTGATAGACATCTGAAAACGACAATCGAGCACTCTGCCCTGGATGACGCTACCAAGGATCGCGCGGGGAGAGAAATCAAAGGGATGACCGAGCGTGAGCGGGCGGACTTCGTCTTCCTGACAGATGCTGCAAAGAAGACGATCCAGATTGTCGAGCTGAAGGCGCCTGCGCGCGAACTGACGGCGGAGAACGATAGGCAGCTGCGCGACTACCTAGACTTCACCCGAGCGTTTCATCCAACTGCTGTTTTGAGCGGACTGCTTGTCGGGCATCCGGGAAATCCGGCCATCCAGACAAACGACACGCGCATATCCATCCGCGGCTGGGACGAAATCCTGCTCGAGTGCCGGGCGACATACGTCGATCTGTTGGCTTCGATGCTTGAGCGTGCCGATCCCGCTCCGGGGGACACTCGAATGAAGTTGGTGATGGAGTTCGGTGGTGAGCCGGTCTGGGAGTTATTGAACCACATCGCAAAGAAGGACGAGAATCTTGCCGATCTGATGGAACGGTTCGACCATCTCAAAGAATCCGGGAAGGACAGCATCGACGACACAGGCATGCTGCAAATCGCCCAAGCATCCTAGATTGTGCGATTGACCGATTCTTCCGTTCAGCTCCGGGCAGTCATCGTATGATCACCTCGACCGCTTCGAGACAGCCCTTCCGGTCTAGGTTCCCTTCAGGACATCCTCGACCGCTACGCCCGTCTGCTTCGATCCTTGCTGTGGGCCGCAGACAGTCAGTCACATGCCAATCCTGCCGTTGAGCTGCTTGCACTCCTTAAACGCGGCTTCCTTGAGCGCGTCGATGTAGTCGGCGAGATGCTGGATGTGCACCCCCTTGGCGGACTTCTGCGAGGTCTCCATCGCCATCACTGGGATCGCGATATCGCCGCTGCGAACCTTCCGGAGGAACTTCTCTGCGGTCAGGTGTGGGAAGTAGTCCCGGCACACCGTCTCTACGGGAATGACAGGCAAGGCCCGTACTGGGCCATCAAAAGAAACGGGGTACTGAGACGCGGTGCTACGTTCATGACTGTCCTGCCGCAGCCCGCTGAAGGACTGCTATCGTAAGATGCTGTCGTGGAACCAGTGCAGCGTCAACAGCGTAGACGCGCATGCCGCTCTCGAGCGGCCCCGGACATACCGGGCGGCTGACAGACCCACTAACCAGACCGCAAGCGGCAGGCTCAGGACGTCGATAACGGCGAGATAGCCGGCGCGGGGAGGGGCGTCAACAAGGAATCCCGGCCGTGCTCAAGAACTCAGTCCCTGGGAGCGCCCGGATCCTTGGCCGGGTTGCCGAAAGCGGAAACCTTATAGCGTTCACGCAGTTCCGGAACGGAGACGTCGCGCTCGTTTAGGTTCTTCAGGAGGCCGTAGCGCTCCATCAACGGCTTGAACTTCTGGACGCCGTGCTGCGAGAGGCCGTTGTAGAACAGGATCGCCACCTCCGCGTCGGACAGCTGCGCGCGGAGGATCTTTGCGTAGAACTTTTGGTTCTCGATTTCGGCCCCGTCGATGAACGCCACGATATTGTAGAGCATCCTGAAATAGTGCCCGAGCTCGGTGTTGTGCTCCTGATAGAATGCCTCGTACGAAGATTCGAAGTCATGGCCGCCATACAGGCTTTTCTCCAGCGGGCTGTAGGCCTTCCGGAGCCTTTCGAGAAAGACGGGAAACGCGTCCTTTCCCTTGGTGACCATCATCCCTGACTTCCCCATCTTCTGGAGGTCGATCTGATTAGTGATGTCGGTGAACAGGCGCACCATCTGGAAGTAGGTGCTTTCGAAGGCCTGCTTCTTCGTCTCCTGGTTCTGGAGGCTGAGCTGCTTTTGCTGCTCGTCGAGGATCGTTTTCGTGTAGGCGATCTCCTTCTTCGCGATCGAAATCTCATGGCGCTGGAGGAAGATCGCATAGATGACGCCGACGAAGGCGAAGCCGGAGAAGACGGAGTTCACCGCCCCGAACATATCGCCGAAGAGTCCCCTTGCATCGCTCTCAAGGGACAGCCCGTAGTAGAGGTTGGCGCACCAGGCGGCTGCCGCCAGCAGCAGTGTGACGATGACCGGCCACAGCGGAGCCGAATCCGTCTCTTCCCTCTCAGCCATTGTAACCCCTCCCTGCCGGCGTCTTCATAACACATTTGCGCGGACAGACACGTCCGTTCAGGATTCCTCTGTCAACGCTTGTGGGGAGTCGACGAGGCGGGAATGGACGGCGGAACGGAAGACCGAACTCGGGAGCCTGTGGCTTGCGGGGCTTGGTGGTCGGGAGATCGCCAAGCAGCTGGGGGTGACCGCGCCGGCGGTGCACACACGGGCGGGGCGCATGGAACTTCCGGACGCGCGGACCATGACCTCCTGAAGGAAACGCCGGAAGCGGAGGACGCGCTACGCGCATGGCGGGACCGGCAGGCCAAGGATGCGATCAGGCGAAACCCTCGCCGGTGGCAGACCGAAATCTTGATCAGGTCTCTGAGCACCTACAAGCCGCCCAGAGACGAAGGCTGACTAAGGAATCCTTGGAGCCGTCCGGCGAGGCCGTCGGTATCCTTCAGCTCGCATTCCCAGACGACCAGCACCCGCCATCCGGCTGCCTCCAGCGCGGCGACGTTGGCCTCGTCTCGTTCGCGGTTCCGGCCGATCTTCGCCGTCCAGTAGTCAACGTTCGTCTTCGGCATGCGGGCGCCGCGCTTGCACCCGTGCCCGTGCCAGTAGCAGCCATGCACGAAGACTGCGGCGCGGCGGCCGGGGAACACGAGATCAGGCTTCCCGGGTAGGTCTTTCCTGTGCAGGCGAAAGCGGAAACCGAGGCGGTGCGCGAGCCGACGGACGAGCATTTCGGGCTTCGTGTCCACCGACCTGATCAGGGCCATCTGTCGGGAGCGGTCAGGATCGACGGAGGCTGTCATAGAAGAATCATGTGGAGCATGTTACCGATTAGAACAAAACGTAAACTAATTTCTTCCATCCATATGTTAGCATCTAGCGCGAATCGAGGGGAGAGAATGCCAAGTTTCTACGAGTTCTTCGCTGGAGGGGGGATGGCGCGAGCCGGGCTGGGCGACGGCTGGACCTGCGCGTTCGCAAACGATTTCGACCACAAGAAGGGCATGACGTACCAGCTCAATTGGGGGACTGGCGGCGAGCTGCAGGTCGGCGACATCCGGCAGGTGAGCATCGACAAGCTGCCGGGCACGGCCGACCTCGCTTGGGGTTCATTCCCGTGCCAGGACCTGAGCCTCGCTGGCGGCGGCGCCGGACTTAAGGGTGAGCGCTCGGGGACGTTCTACCCGTTCTGGACCATCATGAGCGCGCTGATCGCCGACGGACGCGGCCCCAGGATCATCGCGCTGGAGAACGTCAACGGCACGCTGACCAGCCACGGCGGCACGGACTTCGTCGCTATCGCCGAGACGTTCGCCGAGGCAGGCTACCGCTATGGCGCCCTCGTGATCGACGCGAAGCTGTTCGTCCCGCAGAGCAGGCCGAGGCTGTTCGTGATCGGCGTGCGCGAGGACGTCGTCGTCGAGGACGGCATGACTTCTCCGGAGGCCGTCGAGCCGTTCCACACGCGTGGCCTGCAGCACGCCGTCTCGCGCATTCCCGAGAAGGCGAGGAAGGGCTGGCTCTGGTGGAACCTGCCGACCCCGCCGCTCCGGAACTCGTGCTTCGCCGACCTCGTCGAGGAAAGCCCGTCAAGCGTCGAGTGGCACATTCCCGAGCAGACGGCGCGGCTGATCTCCCAGATGTCCCCGGTGAACCTGGCGAAGCTCGATGCCGCCAAGCGCGCCGGCCGCCGCATGGTTGGCACTGTCTACAAGCGCACGCGTCCGCAGCGTCCCAACGGCAAGGTCGTCAGGGCCGAGGTTCGCTTCGACGAGCTCGCGGGCTGCCTGCGCACGCCGACGGGCGGATCGTCCCGGCAGACAATCATCGTGGTCGACGGTGCCCGCGTCCGTTCGCGCCTGATTAGCGCGCGCGAGACGGCGAGGCTCATGGGCCTTCCTGAAGACTACAAGCTCCCGCGAGCCTACAATGAGGCCTACCACCTGACGGGGGACGGGGTGGCGGTCCCGGCTGTGCGCTGGCTTGCGCAGCACCTGTTCGAACCAGTCCTCCAAGCGTCCGGGGGACGACATGGCGAAGACACCCACGACACCCAAGATATCCAAGGGGACGAAGGGTACCGCGGACGACACGAAAAAGCCGCCGCTCGAAACGGACGAGCTGCGTAAGGCGATCCGGAAGTTCTTCCGGGAGACGCTCTACGACGATCCCAGCGGAACCAAGAAGGCGGTGGGCAGCTACAAGTGGGGTGTCTACGCCTTCTATGACTATGACGGCGAGCCCATCTACGCAGGCCAGACCAAGGAAAAGCTGAGCGGCCGCGTCGGGCGGCACATGACGAACCAGCGCACGGATGCTGTCGCCATGTCCGTGCTCGACCCCTTCGAGGTGGCCGAGATCGAAGTCTGGCCGCTGCCCCAGTTCGAGGGAGTCAATAAGAAGCATCCCGACTTCAATCACGCCAAGGCCTACCTCGACGCGCTCGAGCACCTCGTCTTTACCCGCCTCCGGAACGAGAGCAAGTTCAAGGCGATCTTGAACGAGAAGGACCCGCCGGCGCCAACCATCCCGATCAACGAGCCTCCGTCGATGCGAGGCTCGATCGTCTCCGAGAAGGTCATGGAACTCCGGGGGCATCCCGACACGCGACTGGCCCGGCGCGCCCTGATCGTGTCCAAGCTGGCGCAGGTGATATCCGAGCGGGACGTCAAGATGGGCCTCCGTCGTGTTCTCCTCACCCAGGCGAAACGGCTCTTCTGGCTCGCGGACCGGCGCTTCCAGAACCTCGGCGGCGAAAGCCAGGTAGAGGTCGGGCCGGAGGACGAGGAAGAAGATGAATCCGACGACGGGTCTGACGGCGAAGGGTCTGTATAAAGATAAGCCTCGCTGTTTTTCCTAGTGCTGTGAAGCGGTAAAGCCCTTCAAGTTGCATAAGACATGTTATGTTGTGAACTTCTCGTGTGACTCTTCGATCCTTCGAGACCATACAACAATGGATCTTAAGTCTCCGGGGTGTTCGATCATTAACTATCATCCAGGCTTGAAGTGAAGTTCGTGGCGATCACAAGATCACTTGGACTCCACATCGATGCATGCGGTCGAAATTCGGCAGTATCAACCCATCGGAATACACTGCTTTCCATTGGAGCTAACTCGACGAGCCGCGCGCTTGAGAGTTCGCGGATTGCTTCAATATCGGATGCGGTGGCGACCCCGCGGGCAATCACCTTGGTTGAAAAGGTGACCTGCACGATCTTCCATCGCTCGCCCATTCGTCTGGCGACCTCAAACTCATGCCGAGAGATGAGGATACGCGCTGCAGTCGATCTCACAGCTGTTTTTATCTCCAAACCTTGGCGCTGTGCGACGGTGTCAAGCTCGATGTCGTAGCCAAATCGGTCCGAAATCAACGCTACATGTCGCGGCTGTAGACCCTTACACTGTAGGGCGGACATTACCGCAAGTTCACCGGCGTCCCCGAGGCGTTTCAGCAAGGTGTCGTCAACCGTGGCGTACAGATGATGGTGGGCCGAAACAACGATCGGCTCGAGCTCAGGTCCAATCCAGGACATCGCCTCAAGGTCGGGACTAGGGATGAACTCAGGGGCGAGTCGGCCATCCACGACCGCAGTTCGAAGCCAGTCCGGCGGCCTCCGAACGAGAAGAAGGCGCGCGATTCCTTTGAGCGTTGTCAGATCCGCGACCTGATCGAGCCCAGTCAACTCGCGAGAAACGACAACGCCGCTATCGGCACGAACAAGTCCAGTATCGGTCAACAGGCGCGCGGTTCCAACGAGATCAAGCGAGGCCGCCATGTGCGTCGGCTTCTCGGCGGCTGATCGTAGCCAGGCGTCGATATGTCCACATCGCCTGACCCTTGCGCTGTAGGCCAACAGGAAGACGGCGTGGCATCGGCCTCGACTAGGTAGATCGCGCATCGTGGGCGCCCAGATGTGTCATGAGCGCAGAAATGTCATCATCAAAAGCGGGGGGACTATCTCCGCCCTCATCCGAGGAAGGTAGCGCTATCTGTACCAGTCCTGGATCATCCATCAGGCGGGCCAGAGCGCTCACCTTTTCTGCCAGGCGGCCGTCAACCGAATCGTCGATGGATCCCGCGCTGATCAGCAGCGTGAACCGAGTGATAACCTCGGGTGCCAAGCCTAGGCGATGAATGCGATCCTGACTCTGCAAGAAATGACCGGCGTTGAATGTTCGATCAAGATAGATGGCGTGATGGCACCAGTGGTGCAAACTGATGCCTTCGCCGCAGGCAGCCGGGTTAGCCAAGAGGACCGTGCAAGCCGGATCGTGACGAAACCGCTCGAACTCACGCTCGCGCGTGATGACGGCGGCGGGCGCCATCTCATCAGAGGGAACGCCCCCGTGCACCATTGCCGGATGGTATTCGCCTAAACGGCGCGAAAGAGCCTTCAAGTTCCGAACGAAGCTCGACCAGACAAGGACCTTCTCCCCACACGTCGCTGCTCTTTCCACAATCGTGGCGGCACGCTGATACTTCCATGGTTCCTCGAAGCTGCTGTATCGCGCCAGAAGGTCGGCCAGCGGCTCATCGCCTGTAAGTTTCAACGGCGGGTGGATGAACGCGGGATCATCCCCTTCATCTGATCCCGCAGTGAGGAGCATCGGGTTGGTTGCCGCTTCCAGCAGGTACATCACGATGCGACCTAACCGCTGCATTGCGTGCCGCCCGCGGTCCGGCAATGCGAAGGACGAACGGTACTGCCCCAGGAGCGCGTCGTAGATCGCCGACTGAATTGGCGGCATCTGTTCGCGGACGACCTCAAACCTAGTCGGCGGTAGCTTCAACTCCGCCTTAGGCGTGCGGACGAAGTAGCGCCGAACCGCGCTATTCGTTTCCGCCAATACCTGTTCATCTCGCCCTAGGCGCTCGAAGTATGCGGCATCCGGTAAAATCTGCCGATCTTGGCCGGGATAGAGGAAGCTGACCAGTGCAACGAGATCGAAGGCTCCCTGAGGAGCCGGGGTGCCGGTGAGGACGTCGCGTCGACGAGCGGCGTAGGCAAGATCCAACACTGCCCGCCCATGCACACCTGCTGCTCCACGCTTCACTCGGTGGGCTTCATCCAGAATAACTTGCGTCGCCTCGGCCGCCACGAAAGCCCGAACACCGTCATAATCGGTGGCGGTTCGATTGTAATTTGAGAGCAGAACGTCCGTGTTTTGCGGGATCACAGTTCCTTGACCTGTGTGGATCACCAGAACTGGCGGCGACGCGAAGCACGCAACAAGTTCCTCCTTCCACGCCCCGAATGCGGCAATCGGAGCGATGACAGCCAAGCGCAGCACGGTACCCCGCGCTCGCAGGATGGAGTATGCAGCGAGCGCAACAGTCGTTTTCCCGGCACCTGGAACCGAGAAATCGGCCCCATGTGGCAGGTTCACCAGACGGTGGAGGTTGCGAAGCTGAAAAGGGCGTAACGTCCGGGTGAATCCTGAAGCGCCGAGTTCGGCGGCCAATGTTTCAAGGGTCGCATGATCCGGTTCGCCGGCGTCGACGACTGCCTCCCGAGCTCGACGGTCAGTCACCATCGCGCGGAGCTGATCTGACAGGATCGGACCGGGCTCCACCTGCTCGCCGAATACAGCCCGCAGTTCGCGTAGTACACCGAGTTCCGCAAGAAAGACGTCTGCATGTACAACAGTGCGCGTTGGAGAACCCGACTCAATACCGCGAGCAAGGGCCTCCTGAAGGCGAGCCCAGGCACCGGGATTGACCTCGCCGTTGCGTTCGACGATCACCGTCGGGCGGCCTTGGCGGTAAAGCTCAGCTGTTATCATCAGAG
>NZ_RZTJ01000046.1:0-9132 GCF_003997065.1 Mesorhizobium sp. M6A.T.Ce.TU.016.01.1.1
TGTCTTCGCCCGGGCGCAGGGTGCGTTTCTCTACGACGTCGACGGACACCAGTATACCGACTACCATTGCGGCTTCGGCGCCAACGTGCTTGGCCACTGTCATCCGGCGGTGCGCGAACGCATCGCGGCAGTCTCCGAGGACATCGATCTTGTCGGCGCGGGAACGATGCGGCTCGAAATCGAGGTGGCGGAGGCGCTAGTCGACTGCATCCCGTGCGCGGATCTCGTCGCCTTCTGCAACTCGGGATCGGAGGCAACCTATCACGCCCTGCGCCTTGCCCGTGCCGCCACCGGTCGCAAGCGGATCATCAAGTTTCAAGGCGGCTATCATGGCTGGCATGACTATGTCGCCATGAACGTGCAGTCGCACGCGCAGGCGGTCGGCAAGTATGATCCAATCAGCGCCGGCATCCTTGAAGACGCCGCCCGTCACACCATCGTGCTGCCTTATAACGATGCCCAGGTCGTCGAGGACTATCTCCACGCCAATCCCGGCGACGTCGCGGCGATCATCATCGAGCCAATCGCGCATAATATGGGGTCGGTGATCGCGACGGATGTTTTCCTGCGCGACCTGCGTCGCCTGACCAGCGATCATGGCGTCGTGCTGATCTTCGACGAGGTCATCACCGGCTTCCGCCACGCGCTCGGCGGGTATCAGTCGATCGCCGACATCACGCCAGATCTCGCGACCTTCGGCAAGGCGGCTTCGTCGGGTTATCCGGTCGGGATAGTCGCCGGTCGTCGCGATCTCATGGAGCTCGTCGGCCGGACTGGGGAAGGATCCGTGTTCATGGGCGGTACTTTCAACGGGACACCGTCGACGCTCGCCGCCATGCAGGCGACGATCGACGAGCTGTCGAAACCAGGCTTCTATGAACGTCTTTTCGCGCTTGGCGCTTTCATGCGAGCGGAGCTGGACGGCATTATCGATCGTCTTGGCCTGCGCGCGCAGAGCGCCGGGTTTGGTTCGGTCTGGCTGATCTATTTCCTCAGCGGTCCCTACCACGACTACCAGGACCTGCTGCGCAACGACGATGCCTTCGATCTCGCATTCCGCAAGGAGATGATAGCGAATCGGCTGATCGGTCAGCCGCTCCCGCTGAAGCGTCTCTACCTTTCGGGAAGCCATGACCGAGCGACGGTCGAGAAGTCGCTGGATGTCATCGAGACGATCCTGCGCAAACTCTCTGCTGGGAGAACCGCCCTCTCTTAGCCCTATGTCGCAACCGGACTTATAGGATATAAGATCGCCTCGTACCCTATCCGTTGCCGATTCGGTGCGGCCCAAACATTGCAGCGGTGATCCATGAACAAGATGCAGCCAATCGAGCAAGGCAGTCTGTCGGCGAGAACCTATATCTCGCTGCGCGAGGCGCTGATCGCGGGCAATTTCCGGCCGGGCGAAAGGCTCTTGATGCAGGATCTGGCGCAACGGCTGGGCACCAGCGTCACGCCTGTGCGGGAGGCCTGTTTCAGGCTCGTCAGCGAGCAGGCGTTGGAACTGCGTTCGGGGCGGTTCGTCACCGTTCCAGAGCTGACCAGGTCGCGTTACTGGCAGGTCAGGCTCATTCGTATCGCGCTCGAGGGACTGGCGGCCGAACTCGCCGTCGAGCATGTTTCGGACGCGGACATCGAAAGGCTTGTCGAGATCCATCGTGATTTCGTGGCCGGCGAAACGTCCGGCGATGCCGAACGCGCTCGCCGCGCCAACCGCGAATTCCACTTCGGCGTCTACCGCCTGTCCAAGATGGACATGCTGATCGCGCAGATCGAAAGCCTGTGGGTATCGATGGGCCCGATCCTCAACGTGTATTATCAGCAGGCCGAGAACGACTATATCGGCGCGGAGGAGCACGAGACGCTGATCGAAGCGTTCCGTGCCCGCAACAAGAAAGTGGCGCGTAAGGCGATCGAACGCGACATCGCGCGCGGCGGCATGAACCTGTTGCGGTATTTCGACGAGCAGGACGCGGCCGCCAAGCGGGCGTGATCGAGGCTACCGGTCATTCGCCGGCGCACTCTCTTCGCGCTGGCTCAGGCCGCCCGGAGGCGCGCGGTGGCCTCCTGGTCGACGACCCAGACGCCCTGCTCAGCGTCGAGCACCAACGCCACCTTGTAGGACTCGCGGGCCGCTTCGCTGGTCAGCCAGCCGCGGCCGACGCTGGCCGCGACACGCCGAGCGTCACGCTTGGTCGGTTCGCCATAGCCGCCGCCGCCGCAGGCGACGAACTCGATGCGCTCGCCAGCGCGACACGCCTCCTCATGGAACGCCGGCAGTTCGACGAGCCTGCCATCCGTCCCGCGTTTAGCACTCCGACTGGCTTTGGCATCACCGCCGCCGAGCACGCCACGCGGCGGAAAGGTTGTGCCGTCGGCCGAGTAGACCAGTGTCATCTCGTGGTCGACAGGATAGAAGACGCCGCCGACGGCGGGAGCGCCCTCGAACTCGCCAATGCCTTGCGTGTCCGCCACCACGCCGCGCGACTCAATGATGATGGGATACATGGATTCATCCACCTCCACGGAATCGAGCGCGATCAGGCCGCCATTCGCCGGTCCGCAATATGTCAGCCAGCCATCATAGCCGTGACGCGCTCCACCGCCGGCGTAGCCAATGAACACCTGGTTGACGTAGGGCTGCCCATCCTTGAACGGATCCTTGCCCGAAATCACGCCTATCCCCGCCGGCAGGTGCGAGCCGCTCTCGGCCTGGCCATAGGGTTCTCCCATCGTCGAGAACACGCAATTGCCGGCGATGATCAACCGGTCGTTGACATTGGTGGTCGCCACCGAGGTGCCAACCGGGTAACGCGGTTTGCCGACCACGCTTCCCTCACGCATCAAGACCTTGATGCGGCTCTTAGCACCCTCGTTGTGCGGGATGCCGTCGTCGAGATTGTTGAAGACGCCGATTCGGCACGAGCCCGTGCAAGTGTTTTCGGATAGGTTGAGACCGCCCGGGACATTATCCATGTTGTCACGCACATCGACCGTGATCTCGCCGGCTTCGGGGTCGACATCAATGGTGATCCTCACCGGGATGCCCTCCTCCGCCACGCCGGGGACGGGGTCATGGCGAACCTCGTAGGAGAACTTGCCCTTCGGCAATTTGGCAATCTCGGCCATGGCGCGCCGCGCACCGTAGTCGAACCAGTCCTCGACGAAATCCAGGAGTGTGTCGCGACCGTATTTTTCCAGCAGTTCCAGCAGACGGCGTCGACCGGTCCTGCAGGCGCCGATCTGGGCGCGGACGTCGCCAAGCCAGATGTCTGGAACCCGGTTGCGCATCATGCCGATGCGCAGGATGTCCTGCTTCTCCCTGTGCCGTTCGACCACACGCACGCAGGGGAAGTGGATTCCTTCCTCATAAACGTTTTTGGCGAATGGCAGATAGGTCGAAGGTGTAGGCGCGCCGGTGTCGGCGTGATGGGAAAGCGCCACGGCCCAGAACAGCGGCTTGCCATCGAAAAAGATCGGCATTGCCATGATCAGGTCGGCATGATGGGTGCCGCCCGTGTATGGGCAGTTGTTGAGGAAGATGTCGCCGTCGGCGATATCGTCGAACAGCTCCGTTATCGGACGCGTCGCCAGATCCATCGACATGACGTGGATGGGCAGCGCGTCCTCGGTGGAAACGAGGCGGTGATCGTAGGTCAGGATCGCGCAGCTCAGGTCGCGGGCGTTCTTGATCACAGCCGAGCGGCTGGCTCGCATCACCACCAGCGTCATCTCCCGGACGACGGCCTCGAACCGGCTCTTTAGAACCGACATCAGGAACGGATCGACGCGGCGCGTTGGCGTCTCCGGGCGAATGACAGGTGAATCCATTTGATAAAGCCTTGCTCGTGAAGGGTTGAGTCAATCGACGGTCACGACGATGTTGCCTTGCGGGTCGACGCGCCCGCGATGCTTGTCCTTGAGGAAAGCGGTGAACGTCGTCGCCTCCACCAGACAGGGGCCGTCAAGCGCCGCTCCCGAGCCCAGCTGGTCCATGTCGTAGACCGGCAACTGGCTCGTCCGGCGCGCTTCATGCAGAAAAACTGGCCGATGGCCTTTGGCGACCGGCGCCATCGCTTGGTTGGCCAGCCTGAAGTCCTTCCAAGCGTCCTGATTAACGCGCTTGCCCACCGCGCGCAGCTTCCAGTTGGTGAATTCGACGACGTCGCGATCGGATCTGATTGAATAGATGCGTTCGTGCATCTGATGGAACGCTTCGACCAGACCTGGCAGCTTTTCGGCGTCGAGGCGCGCCTCATCGGCCTCGAAATGGACCTCAATCTCCCAGGACTGGTATTCGTAACGACCAAGAAAGGAGAATTCGAATCGCCGCAGGTCAGGCTCAACGCCGGCCTGTTCGAGGAATGCCTCGCCCGACGCCTTCAACCGCGCCAGGACGTCGGAGACGCCGGCGGCGTCGAAGCGCCGTGTCGAGGTCAGAAAAACCGCGCTTTCCTCGCGCGAGATATCCGAGATCAACCCGCCGAACGCGCTCAATCCGGCCATGAAGCGGGGAATCATGTAGCGTTTCAACCCCAATATGTCAGCCATCTCGGCAATGTGAATGGCGGTCGCGCCGCCACCGCAGACAAAGAAACTGTCGCGCGGGTTGATGCCTTCGCGAATGGTGATTTCCTCGATGGCGCCGACCATGTTGTGGTTGCTGGTGGTCTGGATGGCGTAAGCCGCGTCGAGCAGCGAGATGCCGAGCCGCGTGGCGATTCCCGCGACCGCTTTCTCGGCCAGTTCGCGGCTTATCTTGATCCGCCCACCTAGAAAATAGTCCGGGTCAATAATGCCGAGCACGACATTGGCATCGGTAACAGTCGGCTCGGTACCCCCCGCTCCGTAGCATGCCGGCCCCGGCCGCGCGCCAGCGCTTTGGGGACCGACCCTCAGCAGGCCGCCATCGTCGACCCAAGCTATGGACCCGCCGCCGGCGCCAACCGATCTAACATCGACTTTCGCAATACCCAGCGAATCGTCGTGGATCATGCTGTCCGGGGTCACGATGATCTGGTGGTCGCGCAGAGCCGAGACGTCGAAGGTGGTGCCGCCCATGTCGCCGACGATGACATTGGCCTCGTCGCTCAGCGCCAGGGCGGCCATTGGCGCCAGCGTCGGCCCCGACATGACGCTGAAGATCGGCCGCCGCAGCATCTCGGCGGGAGGCATCATTCCGCCGACGCAGTTGGCCAGCAGCAGCTCGCCCTGGAAACCCGCTCGCAAAAGCGCCTGTCGCAATTCCTCGATATAGGTGCGCACTATCGGATTGATCGATGCGTCGATGGCGGCCGCAATGATGCGCTTGTACTCGCGTGACATCGGATTGACTTCATGGCTGAGGGTAACCGGAACCTCAGGCCATGCCTGCGCGATAATATCGCGCACCGCCTTTTCATGGATAGGATTGACGACCGACCAAAGCAAACCGACTGCTATCGCCTCGACGCCATAGCGCCGGAAGTCGGCTATCGCCGCCTCGACATCGGATCTCGACAAAGGCGTGAGCTCCCGCCCGCGCGCATCGACGCGGCCCCGCGCCGTCTTAGTCAGGTGGCGCGGAACGTAAGGCTCGGGATAGTCGAGCCGCCACTGGAAGGCACCCTTGCGCGGGCCCTCGCGCAGCACGAGGATGTCTTGGTGTCCTTCGTTGAGGATCAGCCCGACCTTGACAGTCTTGCGCTCGACGAGCGCGTTGGTCGAAACGGTCGAGCCATGCACGATCAGGTCGATTTCGGTCATGAACGTCGCGGGATCGAGCCCATACCCTTCCGCCGCGACGTGCAGCACATTGATGAATCCTTTCTCGAATTCGCCGGGCGTCGTCGGCGATTTGAAGATCGAAATTTTCCCGCCGGGCTCTGAAACCAGGCAATCGGTGAACGTTCCGCCGATATCGATGCAGACTTGATAAGCCATTTAAGGTCCGGAGCTGTTAGCGTTTCTTGTGATCGCGGCCGAGTATCAGGCTGGCCAGAATGATCAGGCCCAAAAGAACCTGCTGCAAATAGCCGTCGACCTGCATGAGATTCATGGCGTTGGAAATGACCGTGATGAACAGGGCACCGAGCAGAGCGGCCGTAACGCCTCCTTCTCCGCCGGTGAGGCGCACGCCACCGACCACGGCCGCCGCTATCGATTCCAGGGTCAGGTTGCCGCCGAGATTGGGCTCTCCCGATCCCGTGCGCGCGGTGAGCAGCATGGCGCCAATTGCGGCCAGCAGTGAGCAGACCACATAGTCGATCGCAACGACGCGTCCGGTCCGCACGCCCGCCGCCGTCGCCGCACGAGGGTTGGCGCCTATGAGATACAGGCTGCGGCCGAGCACGGTGAAGCGCAGAACCAGGAACAGCATCGCGAAACATAGCGCGGCGAACACGATGGGCACCGGGACGCCGATCAGCCGTCCTTCCGCCAAGGCGTCCGTGAAGGCCTCGGGAATGCCCGGCACGGGAAAGCCGCCGCTGACCGTGGATGCCAGCGCCATGACAATGTTGGCCATGCCCAGCGTCGTCACCAGTGGGTTGATGCCGATGCCAGCGATCAGGAATCCGTTCAGTCCGCCGATCAGCAGGCCGACGCTGAGGCCGGCCGCGATTCCCCACAGGATCGGCATATCCCCGGTTCCGGTCATCACCATCGCCGACATGACGCTGACGAGCGAGACGGTAACTCCGAGCGACAGGTCGAAGCCCCGCGTCAGCAGCACCATGGTCTGCGCCATGGCAAAGAGGGCGAGATAACTGGTCTGGATCGCGATGTTCCAAAGATTCCCGCTCGAAAGGATGCGCGGGTCTATCAAACCGAGAACCAGTAGGGCCAGGAATATGAGCCCCGGCAGCCTGGCCTGCGCCGCAAGCTGTCGGATATCCGGGCGAGCGCGGTCAAGCACGACCGGAGCCGCGATGTCTGGTCGATCAGACATTGGCCCGCCTCCCCTGAACGATACGGTCGAAAGCCAGCGCGCCGATAAGCACGGTACCCAGCACCAGCGTCTGGAACTTGCTGTCGATCTGCGTCAGGTTCATCGCGTTGGCGATGATCGCCAGGCACAGCGCCGCCATGGCGACGTTTTCAGCACGGCCTGAACCGCCTCGCAGTCAAACGCCGCCGATCACCGCCGCCGCGATCGTCTCCAGTCCCAGCGTACCGCCGATCGTGGACTGGCCGGAGCCGATGCGAGCGGTGATCAGGACGCCGGTGAGCGCCGCCAGGATGCCGGACAACGCATAGGCGGTTATCAGCACACGGTGGGTGCGCACGCCCGACAGCCGGGCGGCGACGGCGTTGCCGCCGACGGCGTAGAAATGGCGTCCAAGCGCCGTCCGACGCTGCAGAATGATGGCGATGGCGATCACCGCTAACGCGAGCAGCAAGACTGGCGGCAGGCCAAGGACCTGCCCGCGTCCAATGGCGTCGACGAAAACGTCGGAAACGCCGTAAATCGGGATGCCCTGCGTGTAGTAGAGCGTAATCCCGGCGACGATCGACAACGATGCCAATGTGACCATGAAAGGCGACAGGGCAAAGTGCGCCACCAGCGTGCCGTTTACCAGGCCAACACAGGCGCCACTGGCCAGAGCCAGCGCCACTGGTAGGAGCAGTTGGATTCCTTGGGCCTCGGGCATCGCGGCCATCGCCGCGGCCGTGACCAAGGACGCCAACGCCATGGTGGCGCCGACTGACAGATCAAAGCCGCCCGTGGTCATGACGATCATCTGGCCGATCGCCGGAACCGCCAGGAAGGAAAAGTTGCGCAAAACGTTGAGGATGTTTAGGCGATTCAGAAAACGCGGTTCGATGATCGCGGCCGCCACTGAGACTGCGACCAGAAGCAGGATGACGATCCCGCCGGTTTCCAGAAAACGTCGCCGCAGCGCATCGATGCTCATGCCGCCTCCGTGGCGCCGGTTTCGGCGTCGAAATAATGGCGCAACAC
Organism: Mesorhizobium sp. M6A.T.Ce.TU.016.01.1.1; assembly: GCF_003997065.1. Lineage (NCBI taxonomy): Bacteria > Pseudomonadati > Pseudomonadota > Alphaproteobacteria > Hyphomicrobiales > Phyllobacteriaceae > Mesorhizobium > Mesorhizobium sp. M6A.T.Ce.TU.016.01.1.1. The sequence continues at coordinate 7,943 of NZ_RZTJ01000046.1, forward strand.
GGTGGCCTCGCTGATGCCGTCGGCTTCCAGTTCGGCGACTATGCGCCCTTCGCGCATGACGTACACGCGGTTGGCCAGGTGGACGAGCTCAGGCAGTTCAGACGATGACAGCAGGATCGCTGCGCCATTCTCCACCAGGCTTTTCATTAGCCGGTAGACTTCGCTTTTGGCGCCGACGTCGATACCGACCGTGGGTTCGTCGAAAATATGAACCGAGACTGGGCGCATCAGCCCCCGCGCCAGCACGAGTTTCTGCTGGTTGCCGCCGGAAAAGGACGACGCCGCGCGTTCGGGCGTCATCGGTCGCAGACCCAGCGTCTTCAACGGCGCGGCTATCGCCCGGCGCTCGCGCCAGGACTTGAGCAGTGCGCCGTGGGACAGTCTCGGATCATCCAAGGCGGCCATGGTCACGTTCTCGCGGCCCGGGCGGCTGAGGGCAAGTCCTTCGGCGCCGCGATCAGCCGGATAGTAACATAGTCCAGCACGCAGCATGCTGTGCGGCGCGGGTGCTCGTACCACCGCGCCATGAAGTTCGATCTCACCGGACGTCACCCGCTCCAGGCCGAACACGGCCCGGCAAAGTTCGCTGCGGCCGCAGCCAACCAGGCCGGCCAGGCCGACGATCTCTCCAGCCCTGACCGTGATGGAGGCATCGGATACGGTGCCGGACACTCGCAGCCCCCTGGTCGCCAGCACGATATCGGAGGGGCGTTGGCTGATTGACGGGTACAGTCTTTCGACCGGTTGGCCTACCATCATCTCGATGAGCGTCGCGTCGGATGCCGCGGCGATGGCCAGGGTATCGATCTTGCGCCCTCCTCGCAAAACCGTGACGCGGTCCGCCAGCCGACGGATCTCCGCCATGCGGTGCGACACATAGATGATACCGACGCCCCGCGCCTTGAGGCCGCCGATGGCGGCGAAGAGTTTTTCCGCTTCGCCGTCGGTAAGCGACGCGGTCGGTTCGTCGAGGATGAGTATCTTGGCGTCCGAGAGCATGCCCTTGGCAATCTCGACCATCTGCTTTTGCGCACGGGTCAGCGTTTCGATCTTACTGTCCAGCTGTACGTGAAAGCCTATTTCGCGGAAGCGTTCCTCCGCGCGGGCACGCATCGCGCGCCGGTTCAGGAAAAGATTTCCTTTCAACTCGCGGCCGAGAAACAGGTTCTCCTCGACCGTGAGGTCCGGGA
>NZ_RZTJ01000047.1:0-9079 GCF_003997065.1 Mesorhizobium sp. M6A.T.Ce.TU.016.01.1.1
CGACGGCGGTCGCGCCATCGCCGACATCTGCCGAAATCCGAAATCCCCATAGCCATCGCCTGTGGCCCGCGGGTTCCTTCCTCGGGGACTTTCGTACGCCTGCCGGCGCCCGAAACTCTTCACGAAAGCGGACCGGCACCTTCTGGCTTCGGATCTTCAATAGCGGACTGTCAGGTCGGCGCGAGCCCTTGTCTTAAGCTGGCCCGTTGCTGACCCTCGCCAGCCGGCCATCAACGAGACACAACGGCCCCGAAGCGGACATTGAAGAGAGTGAGGGAAAATTGTTCACCCTTCCCAAGGGTCGCTCCCTTCATCAGTATTCGCCTTCGCTCGATAGGAACGCGTTCAGCCGTTCCAGCACGAGATGCGGGGCTTCGAGCTGAGGCAGGTGGCCGACACTGGGCAGCGTTTCGAACGAGGCCTGCGGGATCAGCGCATGAAGCGCTTTGCCTCGATCCAGCGGGATCCATGGATCGTCCTCGCCCCAGATTATTCTTACCGGGCACCGAATATCCCCGAACACCGGCTCAACCTCGGCGGTATATTTTTCATCGGCTTGCTCGAATTGCCGATAGAAGCTTCCTCGTCCCCCCTCGGAAAGCCACGGCTCGACCAGCGTCTCGAAATCACCGGAATCGATGTCGTTGACGATTGCCCCTTTGATGTAAGCCTCCACGACCGCCTTGTGGATATGCGGCGGCAGGCCCAGAAAGGCATCCACATGTCGACCGACGTGATCGAAGAACTCCGACCCCCAGGGACGCATCGCGACGACATTCATCAGAACATACCGCTCGAACTCGCAGCCATGCAGCAAATGCGCCCGTAGCGTCGTCGCTCCACCGAAATCATGGGCAACAACCATAGGCTGCTCGAGTTCCCAATGCGCAAGTATCTCGGCGAATACCTGACCTTGCACATCGAGCGACGTGCGCTGCTCCGCGGCTTTGTCGGATCGCCCGTATCCGGGCATATCATACCAATGCACACGATACCGCCTTGCAAGCTCCGGAATAATCCGATGCCATGAGAACGAAGACCACGGCCAGCCGTGGGCCAGCACGAGGGCAGGCCCATTACCAAGTCGACCCGTTGCAACAGCGCCCGCAGATGTTTCCACGGTCTCGTCGAGTTTCCACGACATCAAATATTCTCCTCCGTTTTCGACACCGTGCCGCGACTTGATTGCGCGCCGCAAGGCTGCCGGCAAAGACGCTCTGATGACCGAGTATCCAGGCGTGCCCCATGTGCATTCGACGACCCCATAGCTCCGCCCAGTTACATTGTTCAGAGCGCGCAAACATCGCGCAATTGCCGCCGCCGCGAAGATGATGGGAAAATAATCAATATCGAGACCGGTAAGCCCTTCTCCTACAATGACGCTTGCGTAGAACTCGGCCCGACTGTGGATACGACAAAGCAGCGACAGAAGCGGTACAAGCGGCCGTGAAGGAATTCCTGATTGGAGTATTTCGCATCAACTGATTTCAGACAATCAGCTTGGCGGCAGTCGTCGCGCAGCGGAAACCGGGCTTCCGGGATTGATCTCGGATCTCGTGCGCGCCACGGCACCCGACATCACCGCGATCCGCTTTCCCACCGGCGAGAAGGGCCAAGTGCCGCGGCTTCGACGGCGTGCTCGACAGCTCCGTGGCCGCCCTGAACGTCCCACAGGGTCAAACTTTCTGATAAAACTGACGCTCAACGAGGTCGCCGCAGCATCGGGATGAGCGTCGGCGACGAACCGGCCTGGATCGCGCCGAGCGGTTCGAAGCCGTGCCGCTGGTAGAATGATATGTTGCGCGGGTTCGAGGATTCCAAATAGGCAGGCGCGTGATCGCGGTCGCACTGCGCGAGTGCGTACGCCATCAAGGCATCGCCGTGACCTTCGCCTTGATGCGCCGGGTCGACGCCGATCAGGGGCAGGTACCAATGCGGTTCGGTCGGGTGGTACGTGGCCATCTGCTCGAATATGGCCGCGGTTTCAGGGGCGAGAGAGGATTCAACCGTGCTCTCGAGCACGGCGCCAAGCTCTTCCTCGTCGGAATGCACGCCGGGCGGCAGCCACAGCGCCGTCCCGGCGTAGCCGTCGGTGCAAAAGGCGCTTCCGTTAGAGAATGCCCTGCGCCCGAACGCGCGGGCCATTCGCGGCATGGCTGCAAGGTACGGGTGTGCATGCGGCCAGGTCCATCGCGCCATAGGGTCCGCCGCAAACGCCAGCACGATTATCTCGACCGCTGAATCTTCATCGGCTGCGGCCATAACTCTCACCATCGGCGATTTCACGCTGCCCTCCTGACATAGGTGGTTCGAGGAGGCGCCCGCGCCCGTTCTCAGCCACGCATCGTAACCCGGATGGAGTGGGAGCGATACCGGTTGCTGTCGGCTCAGCGGTTCTGGAAAAGCTGAAGCGTCCTCCTGGTCACCAGCGATGTCCGCTTCTGGAGGACGGCAGGGGCCAGCGGAATGACCGGGATGGGGCGCGAAGCAGTCATTCGCAGCGCGCCAGTGGAGGTCACCGATGGGTCAAACCGGTATTCCATCTCGGTACCACGCGTCGGATTTCACCACTGGAAGACGAACCGGAGTGAGCGAGATTTTTGAGCGTCCGCCCGGCAAAAGCCATGATCACCGCTATGTCAGGCGGGCATGAATGTTACGAAAATCGAAAATTGCGAAGTCCGATCAAGCCTTAACCGGCGCACGCTACTGAAAGGCGCCGGCCTTGCCGCACTGGCCGGGCTTGCCGCTTGCGCCACTGTCCTGCCCACCGGCGAAGGCGCCGGTGTCTCTGCCTCCGCCGCCGGCACGCTGACCGGCATCCGCGCCTCGGCCGGCCTCGCGCCGCTTCTCCCAGATCCTCAGCTCGAACAGGCAGCCTTGCAGCAGGCCGGCTATATGGCGCGTGGCGGCCGCATGACCCACACCACCGGCTGGGGCAAGGGATTTGCTTCGCGCGTCAAGGGCAACGGCATCACCGGTGCTGCCGCAGAAAACATCGCCGAGGGCCGTTTCGATCAGCAGAAGCTGTTCGACATCTGGATGCATTCGGCCGGCCACCGCCGCAACATGCTCGACCCGCGCTTCACCCGCTTCGGTCTGGCCTATGTGCGGGACGGCCGCGACAGCTCGTTGCGCTACTGGAGCCTTGTTCTGGGCAAGTAGGAGGCGTGACCGGCACGTCGACGAGCCGTCAGTCCATATGCGCGGCGGGACCGGCGGTCGGACCAGCCTTTGGCTTGCGCAGCAGGAAAACGAACGGGATGACAAGCAGCGTCATCATCATCAGCAGCTTGAAGTCATTGATGTAGGAGATCATCATCGCCTGGATGTTGACCATGCCATCCATCTGGGAAAGCGCCGTGGGATCGCCGCCCGCCGCTGCCGGCGACGCCGCCCAGAGATTGGGATTGAACGGATTGATGTAGGCCGAAAGCTCAGCATGGTTGACCTGCGTGTTGCGCACCAGCAGAACCGTCACTACCGAGACGCCGATCGAGGAGCCGAGATTGCGCACCAGGCTGAACAGCGCCGTGGCATCGGTGCGGTAGCGCGCATCGAGCGTGGCGAAAGCCACGGTCGACAGCGGCACGAACACCATGCCCATTCCCAGGCCCTGGATAACGCCGGAACTGAGGATCAGCCAGTTGTCCATCTGCGGCGAGAAGCTGGACATGGTGTGGAGCGACTGCGCGGTCAAAAGGAAGCCGATGACGACCAGGATCCTGGCATCGATCCTGTGCATGATGCGGCCGACCAGGAGCATCGCAACCATCGTGCCGATGCCGCGGGGACCTATGACGACACCGATGGTCATGGTCGGATAGCCGAAGATGGTCGCCAGCATTGGCGGCAGCAGCGACATGCTCGCCAAAATGAGCACGCCCATGACGAAGATAAACGCCAGCCCGGTCACGAAATTGCGGTCGAGGAATATCTTGGGATCGATGAAGGGGTGTTCCGCCGTCACCGTGTGAATGATGAACACCCAGAAGCCGGTCAGCGAAAGACCGAGCTCGATCCAGATCTCGACCGAGGAAAACCAGTCGACCTCGCCGCCGCGATCCAGCATCAGCTGCAGCGCTCCGACGCCGAGCGAGAGCATGGCGAAGCCGAAGAAATCGAAGCTGCGTATCCGCCTTGCAACGGCCGGCAAGTAGGCGGCCATGCCAAGGAAGGCGATGATGCCGACCGGCAGGTTGATGAAGAACACCCAGCGCCAGTTGAAATTCTCGGTCAGCCAGCCACCGAGCGTCGGGCCCAGGATCGGCCCCAGCATGATGCCGGCGCCCCAGATGGCCATGGCCTGGCCGTGGCGCTCCTTCGGGTTGATGTCGAGCAGGAAGGTCTGTGACAGCGGCACGATTGCCGCGCCGAACACGCCCTGCATCAACCGGAAGAACACCATGGTCTCCAGGCTCCAGGCGATGCCGCACAGCATGGAGAATATGGTGAAGCCGACCACCGACGTCAGGAACAGCTCCTTGCGGCCAAAGCGGTCGGCCAGCCAGCCGGTCACCGGCGTCATGATTGCCGCGGCAACGATGTAGGAGGTCAGCACCCAGTTGATGTTGTCGGGGGACGCGCCAAGATCGCCGGTCATGGTCGGCAGCGCGACGTTGGCGATCGTGGTGTCGAGCGCCTGCATGATCGTCGCCAGCATGAGCGCCACGGTGATCAGGCCGCGGTGCGGCACTTCGCGAAAGGGTTCTGGCGTGCTCATGATGTGGAACTTCCGGCAGGTAACAAAAAAATGTACACTAGAGCGACGTGCGTCCATTTGGACGCACAAAGTACGCTCTAGTACTTTGAGTCAGCGCATCGTGCTTTCCGAAAATCGATTCCGATTTTCGGGCCGATGCGCGAGGTTTCCGGGCGGCGCGGCCTTCCGTATGGAGAGACCCTCATCGCGGTGGGACGCGACTATCGATGTGGGGGTTACATCGACCGAGCGTCTCGATAAAACGGCGCCTGCCGCCCGGAAACCTGAGGACCGAAACGGGTCTGCGTCGCGTTGTTCAGGCTTCGCTCAGGCCGCAACGCAGCCCGATCCAAACCCTAACCCCTGGTGCATCTCCCGTCGGACCAATCCTGTCAGCTGCGTTCCTCTCCGTGCGCGGCCTGCATTCTACTTGTTGCGTCTCAGACCTCATCGTCCAATGGAACGAGGCGGTCTATTGTGCCTCACTCGCCGTGGCGTGGCCGAAGATGCTGGGAAGCCCGCGGGAAACGCCGGTGTCCACCGTGACGGTCGCGCTCATGCCGGTGCGCAGCGCCATCTTGGCGTCGGCATCGGCCAGTTCCAGGCGCACCGGAATGCGCTGGGTGACTTTGACCCAATTGCCGGTGGCGTTCTGGGCGGGCAACAGCGAGAACTCGGCTCCCGTGCCGGCGCCGATCGCCTTGACCGTGGCCTCGAACGTCTTGCCCGGATAGGTGTCGACCACGATTTCGGCCTTCTGGCCCGGCTTCATGTGGGTGAGCTGCGTTTCCTTGAAATTGGCATCGATCCAGGTGTCGCCGGTCTCGACCAGCGAAAACAGCGGCGTGCCAGAGCCGACATACTGGCCGACCTTGAACGAGGCAGCCTGGCTGACGATGCCGTCAGCCGGCGCCCTGACAGTGGTCTGCGCCAAATCGTAGGCAGCCTTGTCGCGCGCGGCGAGCGCCGCCATCACGGTCGGATGCTTATCGGTCTCGATATCGGGATTGCCGCCAAGGCCCGCCTTGGCGCTGAGGATGCCCTGCTCGGCCACGGCCAGTTGCTGCTTGGCTTTGTCGAGATCGTTCCTGGCCTCGTCGAGCGAGGACTTGGCATTGATGCCCTTGCGGGCAAGGTCGGCGGCTCGGTCGTATTGCGACTGCGCGTAGTCGACCTGGCTGGCGTCGGACTTCTCCTGCGCCAGCGCCTGGCTGTAGGCCGCACGCAGCTGCTCGACATTGAGGCGCGCGCCGGCCACCGCCGCGTCGGCCTGGGCCAATGCGATCCGGTAGGGCTCGGGATCGATGGCGAACAGCACGTCGCCCTGCTTGACGGACTGGTTGTCGAAAATATCGACCTGAACGATGCGACCCGCCGTATCGGCGGCTATCGAGACCTTGGCCTGCTGCAGATTGGCGTTTTCGGTCTCCTGGTAGCGGCCGCCGGTCACCCAGACGTAGCTGCCGCCGGCGATCAGTGCCACGGGGAGCGCAAACATCAATAGGAAGCGGCCGACACGGCGCTTCTTCTTCGGCACCACCGGCGCCGGTGCTAGCTGCGGAGCGACCGCCACCGGAGCCGCCGCCGGCTGCGCCGGAGCTTCCACCTCCAGCTTGGTTGCATTCTCATCTACCTTGGCTACCGCGTTCATGCTGCTGCGCCTTCTGCACCTTTGACTTTTTCGCCGGACGCCGTCTCGCCGTCCGCCAGGTTCTTGGCCATCGCCTCCAGACCCTTGATCAGGATGCGGCGATCTTCGAGCGACACGCCGGTAAGCGATTCCTCATAGACTTCGCCAGCAAGGCTCTTGATCTCTGCGTAGGCCTCGCTCGCTTTGGCGGTCGGGAAGATCATGCGGACGCGGCGATCGGTGGCGTCGGAACGGCGCTCGATCCAGCCGCTCTCCTCCATGCGGTCGACCAGGCGCGACACGCTGATCGGCTCGATCTCGAGAAGCTCGGCGAGCCGCGCTTGCGTGATGCCTTCTTCCTTGGCGACGCGGACCATAAGCCGCCATTGCGCCGAGGAAAGGCCGAGCCCGCTGGCCTTCGCCTCGAAGCGCTTGCGCATCAGGCGCTGCACGTCGTGGATCAAAAAGCCCAATCTATCGATGCCGTCGGAAACCATGAGCGGCATATATTATAAGCGTGCTTACTATTCAAGATGCGGCATTATGCCAGAAGCCGGCAAGTGTGGATGGCAGTCACATCAGGAACGATTGCGAATGAGCATCGTGACCACGAAAAAAGCGCCGACCGAGCTGGTGATGATGCCGATCGGCAGTTCCTGCGGCGGCAGCAGCGTGCGGGCGAGAAGGTCGCTTGCCAGCAACAGCACCGCTCCAAAGAGGGCGCAGCTTGCAATCAGGCGCAGGTGCAACGGGCCGGCCAGGGGCCGGGACAGATGCGGGATCATCAGACCGACGAAACCTATGACGCCTGCCACCGAGACGAGGATCGCCGTCGAGAAAGCAGCGACGAGAAATGTCGTCCTGCGCATCCGCGCAACCGGCACGCCGAGGCTTTCGGCGGCGTTTTCGCCGGCCAGGAAAGCGTCGAGCCGACGGTGGTTCCAAAGTCCGAACACAAGGATGGTGCCTGCGCCCAGAGCAGCCAGTCCGACATTGTCCCACCGCGCCAGCCCGAGCCCGCCCATCGTCCAGAACAGCACCGAGTGGGCGGCGCGCTGGTCACCGGCAAAGACGAGATAGTTGGTCAAGGCGGTGAACATGAACGATACGGCAAGCCCGGCCAATATCAGCCGTTCGGGGCCTTGACCCCTCACCCGCGAAACAAGCAGAAGCACGATGCCAGCGGCCAATATGCCGCCGGTGAAGGCGGCGACCGGCAACGTCCAGATGCCGAAATGGTCGCCAAAAATGGTGATGACGGAAACTGCACCGGCCGCGGCACCGGAAGACAGGCCGAACAGGAACGGATCGGCGAGGTCGTTGCGCGTTACCGTCTGCAGCAGCGCGCCGATGACGCCCAGCCCGGCGCCGACACAGATGGCCATGATCGTGCGCGGCAGCCTGAGATCGACGACGATCTTGGCGACCGGACCGGACACGATGTCTCCGCCCAGTCCGGACGCATGTCCGAGCGCAGCAACTACGTCCGTCAGCGCTATGACAGTCGATCCATAAGCGATGGACAGCAGAGCAAGAGCAGCCATCGCTGCTGCTCCTGCTGCCATGGCCAATTCGAACGCCCTGCGGCGCAAGCTCAGAAAGCTTCCGGGTGCATCGCCCTGGCGATCTTGCCGATCGCCTCGATGTTGGCTGGCCCGGGCGTCAGCTCGGCATAGCGCAGCGCGACGAAGCGCTCATTCCTGACCGCGTCGGTTTCCTTCATCGCCGGATGAACTTTGAGGAAATCGAGCAGATTCCTGTAGCCGCCACCGTCCTGGTAATCGAGCAGGATCAGGAACTGCGGATTGCGGGAGGCGACCGTTTCCCAATCCGTATTGCCCCAGCTCGTCTGCATGTCGGCCATGATGTTGTCACCGCCGGCAGCGGCGATCATGGCGCTGGGGATCGCGAACTTGCCTGATGTGAAGGGTTTGTCTTCGCCGGAGTCGTAAAGAAATACGCGCGTTCCCTTGTGGTCGCCAACCTTCGCCGTGATATCGGCGAGTTGCGCTTTCCAGTCCGAAACAAGTTTTTTCGCCTCGGCTTCCTTGTCGAAAATCCTGCCCAGCTTTTCGATGTCGTCGTAGAGCAGGTCCATCGAGGCGGCGGGGCGGTTGTTGTCGAGATGGACGCAGCTTTCCGTCAGCACCAGCGTCTTGATGCCGTGCGGCGCCAGCGTATCGGGCGTCACCTCGCCGCCCGGCTTCATGCCGTAATACCAGCCGGCGAAGAAGAAATCGGGCTCGACCGCGACGAGGTTTTCAAGTGTCGGATATTTCGGCGCGAGTTCCGGGATCGAGCCCTGCTCGGCCTTGAATTCCGGACCGACCTTGTACCATCCGGTGATGCCGGTCAGGCCGACGATCGACGGTTGCAGCCCCAGCGCGAAGGCCATCTCGGCCATGTTCATATCCTGGATGATGGCGCGCTTCGGCGCGGCGTCGAACGTCAGCGGCGTGCCGCAGCTGTCTACAGTTACCGGGAAAGCAAAGGCGGTCACCGGGAAAGCCAAGACGGTCTGGGCAAGCAGGAGGGACGCAAAAGACAGTGCAAGGCGTTTCACGGATGTTGCTCCTTGGTTAAATCGGAAGAGGCACGGTTCGGAACGTCGAATACCGTGAGTTCGCGGTCTTCGGTGGGATGGCGCAACCGAAGCACGTCGACGCCGAAAATCTGGCGGATCAACTGCTTGGTCAGCGCCTCGCGCGGACCGGCAAACGCCTGCAGGCGGGCCTCGTTCATCACCG
>NZ_RZTJ01000048.1:0-8061 GCF_003997065.1 Mesorhizobium sp. M6A.T.Ce.TU.016.01.1.1
GCTTCTCAGCCTATCGTTGGATCAGGGATGAACTGATCCGCAGGGGCGTTCCGGCATCGGAAATTGCCTTCATGCAGGAGTTCAAGAAATCCGAAGCCAAGCAGCGCCTGTTCGGTGATGTGCGGGCCGGCAAGGTCCGGTTCCTGATCGGCTCCTCCGACACGATGGGCACCGGCGTCAACGCGCAGCTCCGCCTCAAGGCGCTACATCATCTCGACGTGCCATGGCTTCCCTCCCAGATCGAGCAGCGCGAAGGCCGTATACTGCGGCAGGGCAACCAGCACGATGTCATCGATATCTTCGCCTACGCCACCGAAGGATCGATGGACGCCCAGATGTGGCAGAACAACGAGCGCAAGGCCCGGTTCATCGCGGCTGCCCTTTCCGGAGACACGTCCATCCGGCGGTTGGAGGATATGGGTGAGGGGCAGGCCAACCAGTTCGCGATGGCCAAGGCGATCGCCTCGGGCGATCCGCGCCTGATGCAGAAGGCAGGTCTGGAGGCAGACATTGCCCGTCTGGAGCGCCTTCGTGCGGCCCACATTGATGATGAGCACGCCGTTCGACGGCAGATCCGCGATGCCGAGCGCGATATCGAATACTCGACCCGGCGCATCGGCGAGGTCGGGAAGGATATCGATCGCCTCGTGCCGACCACCGGCGATGGGTTCAGCATGGTGGTCGGAGGCGACGCGTTCACGGAGCGCAAACTCGCCGGTCGTGCGTTGATGAAGGAAATCCTGACTCTCGTGCAGCTTCAGCAGCAAGGGGAAACCACTATCGCCTCCATCGGCGGGTTCGATTTCGAATATTCCGGCGAGCGGTTCGGCAAAGACGGCTACCGCTATACCACTATGCTGATGCGCACCGGCGCCGATTATGAGATCGAGCTCCCCGTCACCACCTCGCCGCTTGGCGCCATCGCCCGGCTCGAGCATGCCTTGGCCGGCTTCGAGGGCGAGCAGGAACGATACCGCCAGCGTCTTGAGGATGCCGAGCGCAGGCTCACCTCCTATCGCTCGCGTGAGGGCGGCGAGTTCGGATTCTCTGGTGAACTGGCTGAGAAGCGCCGGCAGCTTGCGGAAATCGAAACCGATCTTGCGTCTTCGATTGATGGCCAGGATCAGCGTGCAGCCGCATAGCAGGCTCGACACAGGCTGCCGGTCATTGTGTCAGGCATTGACCGGCAGCAAAGGTTCAAGGCGGCTCGGGTGCAGGCGATACAGGAGGCGCGCCGATGTCCGGTCAATACAGTGCGGAAGCCGCGATAGAAATCGTGGCGGCGCCCGTCTCGGATCGTTCGGTTCTAGACTAGAATCGCGGGATCAAGTCCTCGGACAACATCGGTTCGTTGCGCGCGGGAGTTCAAGCAGGGCCATTCGTGCCAACCGGCCACTCAGGAGGATAAAGAGCTCACGCTGCCCGGCCGCAATCAATGACAAAAGACCATTTGGTTTCACAGCTTTATTAGCTGCTTGCCAAAGTTCTCCCCATTCAACATGCGCACAAAGGCATAAGGTACCGCTTCGATCCCTTCAGCGACGTCTTCTTTTGTCTCAAGAAGTCCCTGTTTATACCAGGATAACAGGTCGGCCTTTGCCGTCTCAAATTCGTGTTCATGGTCATCAAGCAAGAAACCTTCGATCCGCGCACGAGTGATCAGAGTTTTCCTGAGATGTCGCAAACCGATATCTGGTTGATCAAATCGATCAGCCAAAGCAATCGTCCCGACGATCACAACTCGACCGAACGTATTAAGATTTAACATCGCCGCATCGTGGATCGGTCCCGCAGTATTATCGATAAATACGTCTACTCCGTTTGGGCACGCAGCGGCGACATCGGCCACCAAGTCAGTCGACGTTCGGTGGTTGATGCCTTCGCGATACCCGAGCTTTTTGCACCATTCGAGTTTTGCGTCTGTGCCCACAACAGCAACCGGGTCAAGTCCCTTAATCCGCGCGATTTGCCCCGCAATCTGCCCCACACCACCAGAGGCCGCCGAGATCAAGACTGTTTCGCCTTCTTTCGGATTTCCGGTCTTGAGCAGCGAAAAATAGGCCGTCAGACCCGGCATACCCAGGTAGCTGAGCGAGGCTTGCACTGGGGCGTCGGTCGCGGTCACAATCTTGGCGGAAGACGCAGGAATGGTCGTAAAGGGTTGCCATCCAAAATAGTCACTCATGACAATGTCGCCCGGCTTGAAATCAAGAGATTCGGATGAGATCACTTCCCCGATTCCGCCTCCCGACATCAGATCCCCCAATCCAAAGCCAGCGGCGTAATTTTTCGCCGGACTGATCCTGCCGCGCATGTACGGATCCACCGAAAGCCACAAGGTCTTGAGTAGCAGTTCTCCCTCTGCGGGACCCGGAATCGGGCGATCTTCCAGCATCCAGTTGCCCACCGTCGGCATTCCCGACGGATAACTCCGTAGTACCCAACTAGGATTCTTGGCCATGGCGGTCTCCTTAAAAGCACAGCTGCCCCGATGTTCGGGTCGGGTTCTGTCCCTCAAACCCTGATGACCAAACCACTTGCTTCTTGATGCATCAGTTTGCATGCCGTGATAATAGGCGTTTCGGAGAAACATTATTTTAGATTTTGAAAGAGTGTCTGGGTGGATATGGTGACGGCGATGCGCATCGCAATCGAGGTTGCGCGCCATGGGAGTTTTACCGCAGCGAGCCGCGAGTTGAGACTTTCCGCGCCGTCAGTCAGTCGAATCATGGCTGAGCTGGAGGCCGATTTGGGGGTGCGTCTCTTCAACCGGACCACCCGTCAACTCAACCTAACTGATGCAGGAATGGAGTTCGTGCAAAAAAGCTCTGGCATACTTGAGGAACTCGATACTATGCGGAGCGTGGTTCGCGAGCGCCACGACACTCCGCGCGGGCAGTTGCGCGTGTCGTGCGTCATGGCTTTCGGCAACGAATGCCTGGCACCCGCCTTGCCTGAGTTCTTGCGCAGGTTTCCCCAGCTAGACATCTCACTCGATCTCGGCAACCGCTTGGTTGATCTTATCGAAGAGCATTACGATGTTGCAATTCGAGTCGGTCCATTAAGCGATTCATCTATGATCGCGCAGAAGATATATACGCAAAGAATAGTATTTGTCGCCTCTCCTGGATTTTGTCGAAGGTTTGGGATGCCCAAATCAGTCGACGAAATCAGAAGCTATCCATCGGTCACGCAAGTCAGCGGAGAATGGGGGCGAACACACCAGTTTAGGTATTTAGACGAAATCATCGATTTCGAAGTTCCGCAACACTTTAGAATGAACTCCGCACGTGCGGTCAAAAACGCTTGCCTGACCGGATATGGCTATTCATTGCTCCCGGATTTTATGGTCGCAGACGACCTTGCACAAAACCGTCTGGTGCAGCTGCTGCCAAACTACGAACCCATGGAGCAATCAATTTACGCCTTTTATGCGCAACGGCGCCATACACCGCAGAAGATACGAGTGTTCATCGACTACTTGGCTGAAGTTTTTGGTAGTTGAATACTAGAATGCTGCCAGGATCATTCTTGTCCCAACTGTTGTGCAGGCCCCCCGAGTTCGGGCCAGCCCCAAGCGACGACACCAGCCGCACCTCGAAAAACCAGCTTCAGCAAGGCGCCAGGCGATGGGCCGGTGACAATCGCACGTGCCGTCGAAGCCGCAGATCACCGGTCGGTCGTACGCCAGGAGAACCTCGATTAGGTGGTCATGATCGGAACGATTGTGGCCATCGGGCTTCGATTAGAACTTCATGGCGCAGCTTGCCGGCTGCAGGATTGTGATCCCGATTAAACTGGACGTGCTCTAGATCCACGTCGGAGGGAGGAGGAAAGGAAAACGGAAGAAGGATAAAGCCCGCTCGCAGATCGGGCGGGCCGCTGACGCTGGCGCTCAACCGCGCCGCTCGCGATCCCGGCCGATCGCTCTGCGCAGGGCTCAAGAGCCCCGCTTGATCTGCCCGGCAGGGATGCTCGGCCGCAGTTGCACCGGCCCGTCCGCTCCGCGGGCCGGGGGATGTCTTCGGGAAGAAGACGAGGAAGGGCCCGCCACGGCGGTGTCCGCAAACCCCTTGAAGGAGCATCTCCATGGAACTGAAGTTTGTCGATCCGCGTGCGCTGAAGGATAACCCGGACAAGGCGCGACGCTCGAAGTCCAGCCCGCAGGCCGACGCGCTGCTGCTGGCTACAATTCGCGCCGTCGGCATCGTGCAGCCACCCGTCGTGGCGCCGGAAGCGGATGGCGGCAACGGCTATGTCATCGATGCCGGACATCGCCGTGTGAATCAGGCGATTGCCGCCGGTCTCGAAGAGATCGCCGTGCTGGTGATCGATCGCGCCGAGGATGGTGGTGCAATGCGGTCGCTGGCCGAGACGCTGGCGCATGAGCAGCTCAATCCTATCGACCAATGGCGCGCGATCGAGCGGCTGGTCGCGCTCGGCTGGACCGAGGAAGCGATCGCCGTCGCTTTAGCGCTTCCCGTCCGCCAGATCAGGAAGCTGCGCCTGCTCGCCAATGTTCTGCCGGCCATGTTGGACCAGATGGCCAAGGGCGACATGCCCAACGAGCAGCAGTTGCGCACCATCGCGTCGGCCTCGCTTGATGAGCAGAAGGAGGTCTGGAAGAAGCACAAGCCGTCCAAGGCCGATCCCCAGGTGTCGTGGTGGAGCGTGGCGCAGGGCCTGACGAAGCGGCGCATGTACGCGCGCGACGCCAGCTTTGGTGACGATCTCGCTCACGCCTACGGCATTGCCTGGGTCGAGGACCTGTTCGCTCCGGCCGATGAGGACAGCCGCTATACGACGGATGTCGAGGCCTTCCTTGGCGCGCAGCAGGAGTGGATGGCAAACACTCTGCCCAAGCGTGGCGTGATCGTGGAAGCCGGTCAATGGGGCGAGCCGAAGCTGCCGCCCAAGGCAGAGCGTGTGTACGGTAAGCCGTCGAAGTCCGATCACACCGCCGTGTATCTCGACCGCGACGGCAAGGTGCAGTCGGTTGCGTACCGCATGCCGGTGGCCAAAAAGCCCAAGGGCAAGAATGGCGCTGATGTTGAGGCCGAGGGCGATGATATCGTCGTTACGGCAAAGCCGCGTCCGGACGTGACGCGCAAAGGCATAGAGATGATCGGCGACCTGCGTACCGATGCGCTGCACGAGGCGCTTTCGCGCGCACCGATCGAGGACGACACGCTGATGGCGCTGCTCGTCCTCGCCTTCGCCGGCCAGAATGTGACAGTGGCATCTGGTGCCCGCGACATCTCCCATTACGGGGCCGCAGGCCTCGGCGAACATGCCGCGCGCCTGTTCGACCAGGAGGGCAGGCTCGAGTTCGACATGGACACGCTGCGCATTGCCGTGCGGTCCTTGCTGATCGACGTTCTGTCCTGCAGGGAGAATCGCTCGGACAGCGGCGTTGTCGCCCGTGTCGCCGGCGACGTCATCGCCGCCGACAACTTCTTAGCCAACATGGGATCGGAGGACTTCCTGTCATGCCTGTCGCGGCAGGCATTGGAAGCCGCCTGCGCGGATACATCCCTCCTGCCCCGCCAGAAGGTCAAGGACACCCGTGCGACCCTGGTCGAGCATTTCAAGGAAGGCCGCTTCGTCCACCCGTCGGCGCTGTTTGCACCCACTCCGGAAAAGCTGACCTCCTGGCTGAAGATGAACGAGGCCAGGCAACAGCCTGAGGACTACGGCACGCCGGAGCACCAGGACGAGCTCGACGGCGATGCGATCATCGAGCCGGCACACGACTATTCCGGCGACGATGACGCTGAAGGCTTCCGCGAGGCCGCCGAGTAGAAGCGCGCGCCTTCTTCCTTCCGATCGCATTACCGCCGCCGGTGACCTCGCCGGCGGCGGTTTCGTTTTCACCCTAAACAGCGGAGACCCACCATGTCGGCTCAATTGATCTATGACCTCGTTCCACTCGGTTCGATCGTAACTTATCGCGATGGAACATCACGCCCGCCCGAAGGGCATCGTAAGAAGCTCGCCGCCTGGGAGAACCGCAACAGTGGCGGCCGGCTGATCCGCAAGCAGGCCGAAACCCGCGTCGGCAACACCACGCTGCCGGCGTCCATTACCCTGCACAAGGGTGACTACGGCAGTCAGGGCACCATCGTCCTGCGCGTTCACCAAAGCTTTTCGGTGAACAGCGATCTCAACTTCGCGGTCGAGGAGCGGCCCGCTATCGGCTCGGTCCTGGTGCTCGACCGCGACGGCGAAGACGCCGAACTGGTCTATCTCGCCAGTCATCGTGCTGATGCCGAGGGATGGCTGACGCAGCACGGCTATCCGCGAGCCGTTCTGCAAGAGGTGACGGCCGATGCCGTGGCCGCGGATACCGTCGAGGGGAGGGCGGCGGCATGAGCGCGGCCACTCCCCGAATACGAGACGACGAGGCCCCCGGTTATCCGGGGGTTTGTTTTGGCCGCAGCGCCGACGGTTATCCCGTTGCGCTTGTCGGTGAAACGGCGTTCGCCATGGTTCCGGCCCGGCACGCCCGGCACTTTCTTGTCACGGGCTGGCGTATCCGCCGGCCCATGGCCGAATGGACGCGCAGCGATTTCTACGGCCATGCCGGCGAGCTTGCCGACGAGGCGGCGTTTCGCGCGCATGTCGAGGAGAACACCCTCCATCAGCAGCAGCGCGTAGCGCTCGGCCGTCGCGAAATCCATTCCCGCGCCCACACGCCGTGGGGAACGTCGCAGGGAGCGACCGTCTATGCCGAGGGCGTCGTGGCTCACTCAACGGCAGGCCATGGCGGGTTCCATCTTTCGGCGGAGCGAAATCGCAAAGTCCATGACATGCTCCGTGCCGATGGCGGCTGGTATGAAGAGGACTGCCATTGGGCGGCCGTCGCCCAAGCCTTCCCGCAGCTCTTTACGGGCTTCGAGAAGGCGTGTGCGGAAAAGACGATCCGCGACTGGTATCCGGACGCCTGGGAGGCGATCCACGGGAAGGTGCTCAAACCTGGCCAATCTGCGAAAAAGGACGAGCGGGCGTTTGTCGAGAAGCATACCGATGACTGGGTCGTGGTGTCGGCGATCCGTTCCGACCACCAGGCCGGTTTCACCGAGGTTATCGCGACCGTTGGCGGCAAGCGTGGACCGGGTACGGAGGACCGTCGCTTTCTCGTTCCGACCGACGAATACCATGTCGGCCGCTTTGGATTCGTCATCGATGTTGCGCGCCATCGTGTCTATGGCGGGCCATCGAGCTTCATGGATTGCCAAGGGAGGGACACATAATGTCTGTCCCCGATCGCCGAGCGCAGCTCTTTCGCATGGAAGAGGCACGGCGCCAGACACAGCGCCAGCTTGATATGATCGACCGGCAGATCATAAGGCGGATGACGGCGATCATTCCGCAGCTCAAGCCCCAGCGTACCGGCCACCGGCGCCTAAAACCTGCCGATGCCAGGACCTTTCTGGAACGGTATCGATCGAACCTTGCCGCGATCACACAGGAAAGGCAGCACGAGATCGATGCGCTATCTCGCAAACTGGCAAGGCAGGACGCTGCGATCGCAGCACTGCGTGACAGAATCCCGCCGGACCTGCTGCGCGCCTGACTACTGGTGTCTGGTCACGCCTGCGTACGAACTCCGTTCGCAACACCAGCCCGTTGATCGCGTCATGCCGGCAGTCGATTTCGTCGGGATTGTCGGTGAGGCGGATCGACTTGATCACCGTGCCCTGCTTCAGGCTCTGCCACGCGCCCTTGACCTTGAGGTCCTTGACGAGGGCGACGGAGTCGCCGTCGGCCAGCACGTTGCCGGCGGCATCGCGCACTTCCTTGCATCCGGCAGTAGCTGCAATGGCAGCCATCTCCGACGCTGGGCGCCATTCCCCTGTCGCGTCGTCATAGACGTAGTCGTCGTTCTGATCTGTCATTGCCGCGGGATGAATACAGTGCGTTGTCAGTCCGACGTGGGAGCAGGCCGAAGATCTGATCCGCATCGGCGGACCGGCGCACATCTCCGATACCGGCAGGAGCCGAAGTTCAAACGCCCGTCCCTCGCGCAGCCTGGCGGGCAGGCGGGTCGGGTGTCGGCGG
>NZ_RZTJ01000049.1:0-6836 GCF_003997065.1 Mesorhizobium sp. M6A.T.Ce.TU.016.01.1.1
GTCGACCCCACTGCGGGCGAGGTCATCGTCAACGGCACAGACATCATGAAGCTTGACCGGATCCGGCTCCAGCAGCTGCGCCGGACCCAGATGTCCATGGTCTTTCAAAAGTTTGCGCTGCTGCCGCACGAGACCGTCCTGCGAAACGCCGGCATGCCATGCTCGGTGCGCGGGGACGGACGGGCCAAAACCGACGAGACGGCGCGCAAATGGTTGAGCAGGGTCGGCCTCGCGGGCTCGGAGGCGCTGTATCCTCATCAACTCTCGGGGGGCATGCAACAGCGCGTCGGCCTCGCGCGGGCGCTGACTTCGAACTCGGAGCTCATGCTCATGGACGAAGCCTATTCCGCGCTGGACCCGCTCATCCGGTCAAGCATGCAGGACCTTCTCCTGGAACTGCAGAAGGACCTCCAGAAGACCGTGGTATTCATCACCCATGACCTCGATGAGGCGCTCAAGCTCGCGGACCATCTGGTGATCCTGAAGGACGGGGAAATCGTGCAGCAGGGGGAGCCGCAATACATCCTCCTCAACCCGGCAGACCCCTACATCGAAGATTTCGTCAGCGATATCAACCGGGCCCGAGTGCTACGCGCGCGGTCGGTGATGGATAAGACAGCAAAGGAGGACGATGGCTTGGAAGTCCTTGACGGAGACGACACTTTGGAGCGGGCCATCCTGCGATCCCATGGCGCCGCCGACAAATCCTTTGCGGTGCACTCGGACGGAGTCCGAGTGGGCACGCTCAAGATGACTGACGTTCTGAAGGCGCTTGTACCCACCGCCGCGACGGGGCGGAAACACAGCAACACGTAGGTCGGGACTACGATGATGGGATTCCCATGGCGCTGCTCAACCGAATGGACCTCGCTATTACCGGGAAAATGTCCGGCGCGATGGCTGCGATCGCTCATGGCGAGGCTCACTAGGCGTCGTCATTGCGTTTGTCGCGATAACAGAAAAAATTAGGTGCGAAATGACGGTGAGTTAATGTCTGGAATACAATACCGCCGGTTTGGCTTCCCTGTTGAGCAGGGGCGAAGGACTGCTGTCGGAGGAGGTTAATCTGCGCATTGACCCTGTAATCATTATGCGATCCGGGAACCTACTTGTAGGTAGCCGGAGACTTTCGGGAAGCGCGATGCCTGCCTCTCAAGACCCAGCTACCTACCGCGTGCTAAGCGTCGCCATGTTCGGTGCTGGTGTCTCTCGCAGTACCAACCCGATGATTTTCGCCGAGAAACGAGAACAGCTTTAAGACGTGGATATCCAGATCCTGCCTTCATCGACCAGGAGGTTGCTGAAGACGCAAGACACACGCGGTCCTCGGCCATGTATCCACGAACGAACCCATCTTGGAGGACCCGCCACATGACGCTCGCCTCGATCCCCAACCCCGACCTCGCCATAGCTGCCGACAACAAGCCGCGCTGGGAGCTGCCGGACCACCGCCGCCACGGCTTCCACAACCTCCACAGGATCGCTCGTTACAGTCTCTCCTTCCGCGCACCCTCGGTCATGCCCCTGGTAAAGCAGGTCGACTGGACGATCGGGGAACGGCCCGACGTCGCGCGCTTCCTCGCTATGCCGCATTTCTCCGCCTTCGTCGTGGTGCAGGGCAACCACATCCTTTACGAGGCCTATGCGCCGGACTTTGGTCCCAACAGGACACACAGCATCCAGTCGATCACCAAGACGACGCTGAACCTCATGCTTGGCCGCGCCGTCGCCGACGGCCTGGTGGACCTCGACGAGCGGGTTGGCACCTATCTGCCGGAGATCGGCACGGGCTACGCCGAGGCGACCGTCAAGACAACAGCCGATATGAATGTCGCCAACGACTTCACAGAGGACCTCAGCGATCCTGACACGATGTGGTGGGACATGGAGGGCGCCATAGGCTGGCGCCTGCCGCCGGAGGGCGAGAAGGAGGGTACAATTCGCTCCTTCCTCTGTGGGATCACTAGCGATAATCTCGTGAACCGCACCGGCGAGGCGCTTTACAAGTCGACCAACAGCGAAATCATCGGCTGGGTCATTGAGCGCGCCAGCGGCCGGGCGCTGCGCGACTGGCTGATCGAGATCGTCGAGGCAGCGGGCCTCGAAGGATGCTTCCACATCACCTGCGACCGCGAGGGCGTGCCGCTGGTCGACGGCGGCGCATGCCTCTCCGCCCGCGATCTCGCGCGCTACGGTCTGCTCTTCGCGCGCAAAGGCGAGGGTGTCGACGGCCGTCGCGTGGGCGATGCCGCCTTCATCGAAGATACCCGCCGCAATCCCGGGCCTTCCCTACAGAAGTCACGCCGCTATAGCCGCCAAACGATGACCGACGGCACCTGGCTCGGCCACGGCGGCTGGGGCGGTCAGTACATGCTTGCAAACCCTGACACCGGCACTGTCGTCGTCTACTTCAGCGTGATCGAGAACAAGAGCGCCTCCGACGGCAACTTCAGCGATCAGCTCGTGGAGATGATGGCTAATCTTGCTGCAGAGCTATGAGGTGGTCGTTTCCCTCCCTCAACATTCACCAAGCGCCCGCCTCGGGAAGCATCTAGACAGAAAGGCACCTAAATGAACGACCGCTTTACCTTGGCAGTCACCGGCCAGTCCCTTATTCATCACGACACGCGAAATGTCTGCAGCCCGGAGTTCGATAGGGTCAAGGCGATCCTGAAGGGCGCGGATCTCGCATTCACGAACTTCGAGGGGACAATCTACGGCTCTCATGGTGGATGGCCGATGAAAGGGTACTGGTTCGGAAGCAGCAACCCGGTTGTCCTGGACGCGCTGCAGGAGATAGGCTTCAAGGCCCTCTCACTCTCCAACAATCACGCCTTCGATCTGGGGTCCTCGGGCATCCTCTCGACGTTGGACGAGGTCGGCAAGAGGGGGTTCCTGCATGCGGGCACTGGGCGCAACGCGAGCGAGGCGCTCGGACCAGCCAGCGCCACATTCGGCAACCGAGCTGTCGCGATGGTTGCCATGGATGGTGGCCCGGGGGACGACTTGATGTATGCGGCCGACGCCACCGACTACCGCCCAGAGCGACCCGGCATCAATCGCCTCCGGATGTCTCGGGTTCTCGACGTCGATGCCGAGGCTTTCGGCCACCTTAGGGCAATCCTCGACAAGGCTGGATACTCCTCCTTGGAACTGTACGAGCCGGAGGACCAGCCGCCGCTCAATCAAGGAGAACTGTGGATCGGGCGCGCGGCCTTTCGCAAGTCGGACCGGTTCGAACGAACGGTCGAGATCGACCAAGAAGATCTTAAGAACAATCTCCGGGCCATCCGAACGGCCGCAGATGCTGGAAATCTGGTAATTGCGTATCTGCACCATCACCACTGGGCGAGCGATTGGCTGCAGTCGCCCGACTGGATCAGCGCCTTCGCGCGGCAATGCATCGATGCAGGTGCGGCGATCTTCATCAGCCATGGCGTTCCGGTGCTCTTGCCCATCGAAATCTATCAGGGCCGGCCGATTTTTCACAGTCTCGGCAATTTCATCTTCCATTCACGGTCGGATATCTGGAAGCCAAACGAGGTTTGGGAAAGTGCCGTCGGCCTCTGCTCCTTCGATCAGGACCATCGGCTGACATCTCTAACCCTCCACCCGGTCATTCTAGGAGGTGAGGAAGGGCTGAAGGATGAAGTCCTGCAGCGCCGGCTGGTGCCGCATTTGGCCACCGGAGCAGCCGCCGATCGCATCCTGGAGAGGGTTGCATCCGCGTCGATGGAATATGGTTCGCGCATCGAGGTCGTCGAAGGGGCCGGAAAGTTCGATCTGGCGTAACCGCACCCCAAGGCTGGTGATTCCCACAGCAGAGTGGGTCATAGCTTCGGCGACGAACTGGAAGGCTGCGGCGACGAAGACCGGCGGCGCGAGCTGAAGGAACTCCTTCCCCATTCCTCCGCAGCATCGCCCCCGCACTGCATTTCGCGGTTGGACGGAAACCCAGTCCGTCATTTGGCGGGATAGAAGGGCGATTGTCGCGGAAGGTTTCGCCCCGCTTATGGATCATCTGTAGGGCAAAGCTAAACCATTGTTATATACTAAGGAATCTACCTTCCATAACATGCGTTATGAATAGCATCGGGCGTGGCGCCCTGCGATCGAAATCGCTGAGGAGTCTGGTTGTAATAACTGCTGAACACGCGGCTCAGATGCGAACCGTCACAGAAGCCGCATTCCAGGGCAATGCTGGAAATCGACTTGTCGGTCGTTAGCAAAAGATGGCGTGCATGATCGAGACGTATCTGCGTGTAAACCGCCTGCGGAGAGGCACGGAGTTCGGACCGGAAGCGGCGCTCGATCAGCCGCTTGCTCAGGTTGAGCTTGCCGGCAAGACGGCCGATGGTAAGCGGAACTTCGAGGTGGTCCTGCATCAACAACACTGCCCGTTTCAAGATTTCGTCCCGAACGACAACCTCCAGGCTTCCCGCCGGCTGGGCCGTCTCACCTTTCGCAGCCTCGTTGAACATCATGATCCGCAAGCTTTTGGCCGCTAGCGCCTTACCGAGATGCCTGTCGACGAGAAAGGCCGCGAGGTGCGCAGCGCTAGCTCCGCCCGAACAGGTCAGCCGATCTCGATCGACGACGAAAATCTGGTCGGAAACGGCCTGTAGACCGTCGAAAAGCCGTAAGAAATCCGAGTTGTGGAACCAGCTGACGCAACATTTGTAGCCGTGCATCAGACCGGCCCGGTGCAATATGAACGAGCCCGTGCACAGACCCACGAGCGGTATGCCTACCTCGGCAGCGTTCCGCAGATGGTCGTCGAAACGCGTGTCGACCAGGAGGCTTTCCTCTTCGAGAACTCCGCCAACGACCACCAGATAGTCAAAGCGGCGGAGATCTCCAATCCTTTCATGGGGAGAGATTGCAACGCCGCAGCTGGACAGGATCGGCGACATGTCGGGTGAGATGATACGCCACTGGCAGTGGATTGGGCGGCTCCGGTCCCCGTCGTCTGCAGCTAGGCGCAGCACATCGACGAAATTGCCAAACGCCCCAAGAGTAAACCGATGGAGCAGGAGGAACCCGACGGACAGCGGAGCAGAGCCCTGACCAAGCCTTTGTGCCTGATTCTTCGATGAACCGGGGCGTCGTCGCAAATCTACTGCCATGCTGACGCAAACGTCCTTTCTTCGATTTCCCCAGTGGGTCAAATATGGCGCGGGTCGGTTATCCCGCGTCGCTGAGAGAATACGGCGGAAAGTAGTCTGACATGGTCCACCACTGGTCCCAAGACGCCTGGGCGTCCGTTCCTGCCGCCGATCCGATTACGGTCGCACTCTATTTGGCGCCCGGCTTCGAACTCCTTGCCTTGTCGTCGGCCCTGGACGTCTTGCGCCTTGCCAACAAAGCGGCCGGCCGGGAAGCCTTTCGCTGGCGGACCGTTTCTCACGTGGGTGACGTCGTGCGGGCAAGCTGCGGCATTGTTGTCGCGGCTGAGGCCGACCTGGCCCAGGAGCGCAGATACCTCATGCAGTCTGAACGCCCCTCGTTGGCTCTGGTCTGCGGTGACGAGCCTCACGAAGGGCGTGAAACCAAAGTGCTGAGCGCATGGTTGCGCGAATGCAGGCAGCGCAGGATTGCGACCGGCGCGTTTGGAAGCGGCGTCGCCGCTTTGGCCAAAGCTGGCCTGCTCAATGACCGCAAGTGCTCCGTTCATTGGGAGGCGCTGCCGGCGTTCAAGGAGCGGTTCATGCGCATTGAGGCGGCAGCAACCGTCTACGAGGTCGAGGACCACATCTGGAGCTGCGCCGGCGGCACGGCGTCGTTCGATATGATGGTCGAGCTTGTGAAACATCATTGCGGCGAACCTGTCGCGGTGAGTGTCGGGGAGCTTGCCGTTGCTGGCCGTGTCCGTACGGGCGATGAGCGCCAGCGCCTGCCGCTTCTGCGCCAGCATGGCAGGCTCAACCCCAGGGTCGTGAAACTCATAGAGTTAATGCAGAGGAATCTGGCCGCCCCGCTTACCATGGCGGACCTGGCGGCGGCAGCAGGGCTGTCGAGAAGGCAAGTCGAGCGCCTGTTCCGCAACGACCTTGGCCGCTCGCCGTGCCGCTATTTCCGGGAATTGCGATTGGAACATGCGAAACTTCTGCTCGCTCAGTCGGCGATGCCGATCTTGGATATTGCGATTTCCTGCGGCTTCGTGTCCGCGTCCCACTTTTCGAGGTGTTTCCGAGAGTCGCATCAGATAGCGCCTCATGAAGCCCGAAATCTTCCGGCCGGACGGTTTTTGAACGTGTCAATGCAACGCCCTGCCGTAAGTAAGACTCGATCTGACACGGCTCTGCTCCAAAACAAGGGCATGGCCGTATGTCGGTAGGGTCAATAGCCTGCTTCCCGGTTGAACAGCGGAAAGACCTCCAGCCCGCGCTCAAGGCGGCGCACATTGTTGGCGATCACGGCAACAGCGCTCGACGCAAATGTTGCCCCGGACATATGCGGCGTGACGAACACCTGGGGATGGGACCAATAGCGATGCTCGGCAGGAAGCGGTTCCTGGGCGAATGCGTCTAATGCGGCTCCGGCGAGATGGCCGCGATCGAGGACGTCGAGGAGGGACTCGTCATGGACGACCGCCCCACGGCTGATGTTGATAAAAAACCCGCCCGGGCGCATGGCCGAGAAAATTTTGCCGTCTAGGAAGTGCCGGGTCTCCGGGGAGAGGGGGAGGGCATTGATAGTCACGTCGTTGCGGCTGAGGAACTCCGGAAGGGAACCCGGACCGGAATAGCAATCGATCCCGTCGATTTGTCGAGTGCTGCGGTCCCACCCACTGACGGCGTAGCCGAAATCACGGATGCGGTTGGCGACTTCCGTGC